>JBAUKK010000292.1:0-4221 GCA_049577645.1 Candidatus Deferrimicrobiaceae bacterium | reverse complement strand
GTGCGAACCATATACTGGTTGAGCGCCCGTTTCGGCTTGTGGATACCCGGGCTGTCGAGAAAGATGATCTGTCCGCGGAGGTCGGTGTAGATGCCGGCGATCCGGTCCCGCGTGGTCTGGGGCTTCGTGGTGACGATCGCGATACGGGCCCCGAGAATACGATTGAGAAGCGTCGATTTGCCGACGTTCGGACGCCCGAGGAGCGCGACGAAGCCGGATCGCCTTCCTTTTCCCGGTTCCTTTCCGTCACCGCGTAACGGCATCAATCCTCCGCGGGGATCCCCTCGTCCCCGGAAAGCAGCGACAGGACGCGATCGGCCGCCTCCATTTCCGCCTCCTTCTTCGTTTTTCCCGTCCCCTTCTCCTCCCGGCCGTTCCACAGTCTCGCGGCCACGAGGAACGTCCGTTCATGGGGAGGCCCTTCGGCGGACAGGAGCCGGTATTTCGGTAGGGGCGCCCCGTGTTTCTGGCACCACTCCTGCAGCCGGCTTTTCGCGTCGAACCCGGAGACGAGGGCCTCCATTTCTTTCCCCGCCCAGAAGTGGGCGATCACGAACCTCCTGGCCGCATCGTACCCTCCGTCCAGAAAGATCGCCCCCGTTATCGCCTCCACCACGTCGGCCACCATCTTCCGCGTCACGCCGCCGCCCGTCTCCCTGACGGAGGCGTCGATCCGCAACGTATCGGGGATTCCGATCGCTTCCCCGACGCGCACGAGATTCCGGTTGTTGATCAGCGCGGACCGGGCCTTCGAGAGGGCACCCTCTTCCGCGGCGGGAAAGATGCGGTACATCTCTTCCGCGACACACAGATTGAGGACCGCGTCGCCCAGGTATTCGAGGCGCTGGTACGACTTCCGCGTGCCTCCTTCCGCCGACGAGGCATGCCGAAGCGCCTCCTCCAGCAGGTCCGGAGTCCGGAACCGGTACCCGATTTTCGTTTCGAGAAGATTCATGGCTTTCCAGCCCGACCGGGAGGTGCGACCATCAGGAACGGGTACCGGCCAGCCTCCCGTCCCGCACGATTTCCACGGAAACCCGGTGGATTTCCCCGACATCGGAAGGTGTGCCCGGGAAGAGGACCTCCGCGTAGTTCCCCGAACGACCCGACAATTCTCCCCGGACGCTGTCCGCCGTTTCGGCCAGGACGTCGGCCGTCGTTCCGACCTGACGGAACAGGAACGCATCGCGCATCCGGGCGTCAAGCGAAAGAAGCGCGGATACCCTTTTCTTCTTATCGGCGGAGGATACGTCGTCGGGGAAGCGGGCGCTCTCCGTCCCGGGTCGCTCCGAATAGGGAAAGGCGTGCAGGTAAGTCACGGGGGAGTCCGTAAGAAACGAAATCGTCTCCTCGAAGTCCCCGGGCGTTTCCCCCGGGAACCCCGCGATGACGTCGGCCCCCAGGGAAAGCCCGGGAATCCGCGATGCAGCAAAGGAAGCTGCTTTCCCGTAATCGGCGCGTCCGTACGGCCGCCGCATCCTCGCAAGCGTCCGGTCGGAACCGCTTTGCAGGGGAACGTGCAGGTGGGCGCACACCCGGGCCTCACCGGCGACCGTCTCGATGAGCGGCAGGGTAAGCTCCCCGGGTTCGATGGAGCTGAGCCGGATACGCAGGCGGGAGGTCTCCCGGAGAAGCCGCGCCACGATCCCGGCAAGTGCGTCCCTTTTCCCGAAATCGGCCCCGTACAGGCCGATGTGGATGCCCGTCAGGACGAGTTCGCGCGCCCCGTCGGCTTCCGCGGCGGACGCTCTCTCGATGATCTCCTTTTCCGGCACGGAACGGTTTTTTCCGCGGGCCAGAGGCACCACGCAGTACGCGCAGGAAAAATCACACCCGTCCTGAATCTTGAGAAAGGTCCTCCTGTGCCCCAGCAGCAGGTCCGCCCCGTATTCGGTCAAGACGACAGGCCTCACCCTCCTTTTCCCGGAGGAGACCTCCCGCAGGATCCCGGCCAGGGCCCCCTCCCCGTTTCCCTGCGATTCCCGGGGGAACGTCCCCACCCAGTGGTCCGCTTCGGGGACCTTTTCCCTTTCGGAGGGGGATACCTGCGCGTAGCATCCCGCCAGGATGACGGTCGAGCCGGGGTTTTCCCGGCGGGCCTTCCTCGCAAGATACCTGCTGTCCCGGTCGGCCCGGTGCGTGACGGTGCAGCTGTTGATGATCACGACGTCGGCGGAAGAGTCCGGGGAAACGACCTCGAATCCCTCGGCGGCGGCCAGTCGGACGACGGAAGCGGAGTCGGCGAAATTCGCCTTGCAGCCGAGGGTCAGGACCTTGAGGCGTTTTCCCATTCGATCCAGCCGCCTCCGAGGACCTCTTTCCCGTCGTACAGGACGAGGGCCTGTCCCGGGGTAACGCTTCGCTGCGGGGAATCGAAGGCCACCCGGAGACGGTCCCCCTCCACCCGGACGGTCGCCCCTTCCCCCGGATGCCGGTACCGTACCTTGGCGATGGCGCGGAACTCCCTCGCGGGAGGGGAGCCGGAAACGAAGGAAACGCGGCCGACGGCGGCGGAGGCCGAAAGCGTGTCGTCCTCCGTCCCCAGGACGATATCGTTCTTCTCGGCGTCGATCGCGACTACGTACAGCGGTTCCTTCGCCGCGATTCCCAAGCCCTTCCGCTGGCCGACCGTATACCGGAGGACGCCCTTATGGGTGCCGAGTACGTTCCCGCCCCTGTCGAGAAAACGCCCTTCCTGCTCCTTGATCCCGCTCCGGTTCAGGAACTCGGCGTACGAATCGTCGGTGACGAAACAGATATCCTGGCTTTCCCGTTTCTCGAACACGAGAAGCCCCGCCTCCGACGCGATTCTGCGGACCTCTTCTTTCCTCATCTCCCCGACGGGAAAGTAGATCCGGCGGAGGCGTTCGGACTCCAGGGAGAAGAGGAAGTAGGACTGGTCCTTGGTTTCGTCGGGGGCGCAGAACAGACGGCACCTGCCCGACGGTTCGCGCCGGATGACCGCGTAATGCCCGGTCGCCACCCCCTCGGCGCCGAGCTCGTCCGCTTTCCTCAGCAGGCCCCGGAACTTGAGGTGTTCGTTGCACAGGATGCAGGGATTCGGCGTTCTTCCGGTGGAATATTCCCGGACGAACGGATCGATCACCTCGCGGCGGAATTCGTCGCGCATATTCAACACGTAGTACGGGATGTCGAGGGTGTCGCACACCCTCCGGGCGTCGTAGAGGTCGTCGAGCGAGCAGCAGGTGCCGGCGCGGTCCCTCGTGACCTTCGAGAAGTCGTAGAGGTCCATCGATATGCCGATGACCTCCCACCCCTCCCGCTGCAGGAGAAGGGCGGCGACCGAGGAATCGACGCCACCGGAAAGCGCCGCCAGGATCCTCTTCCCCTTCATCGTGCCTTCGCCTCCTTCGGACTCGTATAGAGCGGAGACAGGGCCCGCAGCTTGTTCACGACCGCCTCGACGGCGTCGATCGCGTACTCGATATCCTCTTCGGTGATCCCCCGTCCCAGGCTGAAGCGCAGAGCCCCCTGGGCGTCCGTCGGGTCGGCGCCCATGGCGAGGAGAATCGGGGACGGTTCCAGCGACCCCGAGGTGCAGGCCGAACCCGAGGAGCAGGCAATGCCCATCATGTCGAGGTTCAAAAGCATCGCCTCCCCCTCCACGAACCGGAAGGATATGTTGACGGTATTGGGGAGCCTTTCCGTCGGGTGCCCGTTCAGGAGAAGCTCGGGGATCCGCCCGAACAGCCCCTTCTCGAACTTGTCGCGCAGCCGGCGGGTTTCGGCAACCTCCTCCTCCATCCCCGCCTGCAGGAGCTGGAACGATTTCCCCATGGCGACGATCCCCGCGACGTTCTCGGTCCCGCCCCGGCGGCCCCGTTCCTGGTGGCCCCCATGGGTCATCGCCTCGATCTCGATCCCCTTGCGTACGATGAGGCCTCCCGTCCCCTTCAGGGCGTTGACCTTGTGCCCGGAAAAGGTGAGCAGGTCCACGGGGAGCGTCCCGAAGTCGATCGGGATCTTTCCCGCGGCCTGCACGGCATCGGTGTGCATGACGACGCCTGCTTCCCGGGCGATGGCCCCGATCTCGGGAACCGGCATGATGTCCCCGGTTTCGTTGTTCGCGTACATGACGGAGACAAGGATCGTATCCCCGTCAAGGGCGCCCCGGACCGATTCCGGCTCGACGATCCCGTGCCGGTTCACCGGAACGTACGTCACGCGGAACCCCTGCGTCTCGAGGAACCGGCAGGCGTT
>JBAUKK010000291.1:0-1917 GCA_049577645.1 Candidatus Deferrimicrobiaceae bacterium | reverse complement strand
GGACGAATCGCATGTTCGGGCAGGAACGAGGTTAGTCGGGATCGAGAGAGCAAGGAGATCGGCACCTACGTTACATATTTCTCCATCTCAGCCAGAATCGCTTTTTCCTGCTCCTCCGTAATCCAGTTTTTCTCGCGAAAGATCGTCCCAAGAAGCCGGTGTTCCCGACCGGAAATGTTGTCCTCGAATTGCTCCATAAAGGCCTGCTGGAACTGTTCCAGGGTCACATATCCCCGGAGGAACGCGATGGTCCCGAAGCGACGACTATAGACTTTTGGACCAGGTGTGCTGGTGGATTCCTCCATTCCCCTCCCCTCCTTCACCTGCCGCCGATGGCCTGAATGTATCGCATCATAGCGGTTCCAGCAATGACGAGCGAAGCGCCCTACTGCGGATATGCCATCCCATCGCTCCCGTCGAAACGCTGAGGGGATTGTCACGTCTCTACGATTGCTGACTCTCTCCCCCGTGATGCATGCGATGCTCTTTGGTCAGTAAATTGTGCTCCCGCTCCAGCCCGCCACTGGACTTCCCCTGGTTTTGTAGACACCTGATCGGGTAATAATGAGGGTCCCGAGGAGGTGTCCATGTCCAGCAAGCGGTATACGCCAGAATTTCGTGCGGAAGCGATCCGACAGGTGACGGAGCGTGGATATCCGGTCAGCGAAGTTGCCCGGCGTCTTGGGGTCAGCACAACCTCCATGTACAAGTGGCTCAAAGGGGTGAGCAGGACCCCACGCCTGGTCGCACAGGAAGATCTCCGCGCCGAGAACGCCCGCCTGAAGGCGGAGCTTAGGCGCGTTGAGGAGGAACGAGACATCCTAAAAAAGGCCGCCGCGTACTTTGCCAAGGCATCCGGGTGAGGTACGCATTTGTGGCGGCCCATCGTCGCGAGTTTCGGCTGACGACGATGTGCCGGGTCCTGAGGATGCATCGGAGCGGGTTTTACGCATGGACGAAGACGCCCCAGTCCCGGCGGACGATGGAGGACGAACGGATCATGAAGAAGATCCGGACGTTCTACCAGGCCAGCGGTGGCGTGTACGGGAGCCCTCGGGTCCACCGGGATCTTCGGGAAGATGGAGAACGCTGTGGCGAACATCGCGTGGCCCGTCTCATGCGGATCAACAGCCTCCGGGCAATTCGGGGGTACAAGAAGCCCCGATACAGAGCTGGCAAGCCTGCGCTGGTTGCTCCGAACCGGCTGGAGCAGAATTTTTCCGCGGCGGCGCCGGATCGGGTCTGGGCCACGGACATCACGTATATCCGGACCTTCGAGGGGTGGCTCTATCTGGCGGTTGTCGTGGATCTGTACTCCCGAATTGTCGTTGGATGGTCGATGAAGCCTACATTGACGCGGGACCTGGTCCTGGATGCTCTGCTGATGGCGATCTGGCGCCGTCGCCCCCGGCAGCCGGTGATTGTTCACTCCGATCAGGGGTCCCAGTATGGAAGCGATGATGCGGTGCGGTTTTTCAAGGACCATAATCTGATTCCCAGCATGAGTCGCCGGGGGAACTGCTACAACAATGCGGTGGCGGAATCGTTTTTCAGCAGCCTGAAGAAAGAGCGGATTCGAAGGAGAATCTATCAGTCGCGCGAGGTGGCAAGGGCGGACGTGTTCGACTACATCGAGGTTTTCTACAACCGGATTCGCGGGCACAGTCACCTCGGGCAGATGAGTCCGCACGACTTCGAACAGGCAGCGCTAAACCAGGCCTGACGGTTGTCTACGAAACCGGGGGAAGTCCAGTAGTGGTACGGATCGGGGGCGCAAGGGGCGAAACTTTCCGGCTCGACCCTGAACAGGAGCACCTCGCGTCCCACCTTCGGCAAGGCACATGTTGAGATGCTACCGATCGCCTCTTTCGCCGCCCTCCCCCACTGCAGATACAACCGAAGCGGCTCCGGGTGGCC
>JBAUKK010000290.1:0-1893 GCA_049577645.1 Candidatus Deferrimicrobiaceae bacterium | reverse complement strand
GCGCTTCGTTCGGACATCCTCCCCATCCTGGACATTCTCGGTATCACCCGCTGCTTCCCTCACGTCATTTCCGCCGGCGATGTCCGGGAAAGCAAACCCGACCCGGAAAGCTACCGGCTTGCGTACCAAAGGCTCAAGGAGACGCATCCCCTGCTTCTCACGACGCCGGACAGGTGTCTCGTCATCGAGGACACGCCCGCCGGCATCCGGTCCGCGAAAGGAGCGGGGCTAAGCGTCCTGGCGGTCACCAACAGCTGCAGCGAGAAGCAACTGACCGAAGCCGATTACCTCACCGACTCGTTGGAGAACGTCCGCATCTCCTGAGGCGGTTTCACTTTCTTCCCCCCGGTCGCGGGTCTTCGGTCATCCCCGCCAACCGTTCGATGATCGGCGGGATCAGGCAGGTGGCCAGCCGCGTATGGGAGCCGCCGCCCAGAACGACCTCCAGTTTCCCCCCGCAGACCTCTTCCGCCAGGTCCCGCATCAGGGAAGCGATGTTCCAGTAGCACGGTCCGGTAAGGCCGATGTCGCCGTAGTCGCCCTCGTGGGTGTCGAAACCGAAATACCAGAAGATCAGGTCGGGCCGGAATTTCCGGACCCGCGTGGGGATTTGCCGCTCCACCAGGTCGAAATAGATTTCGTTCATGGACCGTTCGGTCCGCCCGCTTCCCCCGGGGGAGGAACAGTCCACATCCACTTTCGTCCCGTCGGGGGATTCATAATTCGTGCCGCAGAGACAGACGTGGAGAATATCGGGGTCGTCCCGGAAAAGATCGCGGGTGCCGTCGCCGTGGTGAGCGTCGGTATCCAGGATCGCAAACCGCCGGAGGCCGTATTTCTCCCGCAGGTTGACGATGCAAAGGGCCACGTCGTTGAAGCAGCAGTAGCCGCCGAAATACTCCCGCCCCGAATGGTGGCCGCCGGCCCCGATGAAGACGAAGGCGTTGCCGATTTCCCCCTCGGCGATCTTTTCTCCCGCCATCACCACGCCCCCCGCCGAGTGCCAGGCGGTGGAGCAAAGGGGATCACCCTTTACCCCCTCGATCAGGTACGGGGTATGGACTTTGAGCAGCAATTCCCGCGGGACGGGCCCCGGCTCATAGAGCCTGACCCGATCGCTCTCCAATATCCTGTCCAGCGCCATGGGAAAATCGGCCAGCCGCGCCCCGACGGTCAGGTAGCTGCGCCGGGAATAGGACGGATGATACACGATGCCGGTGGAGGATTTGGTCATGCCGGTTTCTCCGCAGTGACGACCATCCGGAAGTTCATGAACCCGAAATCCCCCTTTTTCGCGAAGGGGGAAAAATCGCCGATGACGTTTACGTTCGAGAAACCGAGCCCCGACAGGAGGAGCCGCATCGAGTCCGGATCGTAGAGCCGTAACAGATAGGTGCTGTCCTTGACCAGCCCGCTCGTCTTGCTCACCACCAGCTCCCGCGTGTACACGATATCCCCCTCCAGGCTTCTCCTCCGGCAGACCACGATGTCCTCCCCGATCTCGTGCCAGGCAACGGGCTGGAAGCCGTTTTTGAGCACCCCGCCGTTCACGATATCGATGAGAAGCCGCCCCCCGCGTTTCATCAGGCGCATCGCTTCCGAGAGAATGTCCCGGTCGCCCTCCGGCGAGGCGATGTATCCGAGGGAATTGCCGAGGACCAGGACGTGATCGAATCGTTCCGGGGGAAGACCTGTCCGCCGGGCGTCTCCCTGGAGGAACGTGATCGCCATCCCCGCTTCTTTCGCCTCCTCCCTTCCCCGGTCGATGAGGAATTGGGAGAAGTCGAAGACGGTGCATTTTCCGAACCCGCGCAGAGCCAGTTCCCTGCTGTGCCTGCCGTGCCCCCCGCAAAGGTCGAGGATTTCCTGGTCCGGGGAGAGGGGGATCAGCTC
>JBAUKK010000289.1:0-1914 GCA_049577645.1 Candidatus Deferrimicrobiaceae bacterium | reverse complement strand
GAGTTAAGGTACGGTTTTGCCCCGTCCGGCTGACCCTCCCGGCTTCAATCTGTCCAGACTGAAGTTATGTTCTTGGACTGTACTCCGAATGAAACGCAAACCCCGTGCAAACAACGGCCGTTTTCGGGGTGAAAAAGGGGGGTTCCGGATACTTTGTTGACGCCGGAAACCCCTTGCCGTATGATGACTTTCCTCTCGTGCGCGCCCTTAGCTCAGCTGGATAGAGCACTTGACTACGAATCAAGTGGCCAGAGGTTCGAATCCTCTAGGGCGCGCCATTTCTTTCAAGCCCTTACCGGTATTCGGCTTCCAACCCTCCTTGGTTTGTCACCAAAATGTCACCGCATTTTCCGCTTATCGGCCCAACCCAAGGGGAGGGCGCTAGATGGTGGTGCGGATACGTCCCGAGCATCGGGAATCCTGTCCTCGCACGGGACATTTGTCTGGCAGAGCCCGCAGAACCCCCAGCCCTCGATGTCGTACCGGTTTCCGACCTCGGAAGGAATCGTCTCGTACACATACTGCCTGCATTTATCCTTTTGGTGACCTGCCTTGGTGATAGCCCCCGCCGGGCACCGTCCGATGCAGCGCCCGCAAATTCCCTCACGGCAAAAAAGGCAGTTCGCGGTGTGGCTTTGAACGGGAACCGGGCTTGGGGTAAGGAGCAAATCGGTGATCACGCTGCCGCACCGATGAGCGATCCCTCTTTCGGTGATCAATCCGTCGTTCAAGCTGAACGTTCCGAGTCCCGCCGCATAGGCTGCGTGCCGCTCCGACCAGGAAGAGGCGATTCCTACCGGAGTGGATTCAAACCGTTCCCATACACGCGAGAGTATGGGCGCCACCGCCCGGTGCCCCCGGCTTGCGAGGAAAGCGACGAGGTGCTCCCGCAATTTGTCGTTGCATGTCTCTCCGTGGATCCGGGTTCGGGCCCATTCCCGCGACGGCCACTGTGCTTCGGCGCGGTTGCTTTCCCTCGCACGACGGGAGATGGGAAGTATCCAACAGATCACCGTGCCCTTAGTCAGCTCCACGGAGAATGTCTTCTCGAAGAATTCGGCAGGCGTGAGGTGGAAATCGCCGATGATCTCTTTGTAAAGTGTGAAAATCGGGTCGGAACCGGAGGCATATCCTACCAGAGGTTCGTCGAAATAGGGTTCCTCCCATCCGGTATCGGTGTTGTAAGGGCTCTCCCTAACGAATCGACTGATTTCCTCGCGCACCCGTTTATCCATGGTTTTCCATAATAAGAAGTATTCCCCCTGAACACAAACCATACATTCCCATCCCTCGTCCCCCCTACCGGCGAACCACCGTTGGACCGGGGGTGACGCGCCCTATCGTTCCGGGTTTGCGCGCAGGAGCGGTATCGCACCCCGGGCGGTCACGGACCCCAGGATGATCAGGCCGCCCAAAAGGGACATCCGTCCCGGGACTTCCGCAAGGAACAGGAACGCCCACAGCGGGTTCAGGACCGGTTCGACCATGGGGATCAGCAACGACTCGACGGCGGAAACGTGCCGGATCGCGATGGCGTAAAGGATGTAGGGAAGGCCCAGCTGAACCACTCCCAGGAGCACGAGGCCGATCCAATCCGATGTCCCCGGGAACGAACCGAACATGAAGGGCAGGCCGGCGAAGGCCGCGAGCACGTTCCCGAGGAATACCGATTCCATGGGGGATCCGGATTTCTGCCTGCGCAGGAAGAGGGCGAGCCATCCGTAGCTGAGGCCGCTTCCCAGGGCGACGATGTTCCCCCAGAATCCCGCGGTCGTCAGGTGGTCGAGGAAAAAGAGCGCCATGCCGGCGAGGGCGAAAAGGATCGTCGCCCAGTCCAGGCGCGACGCCCGCTCCCCCAGGAACCATGCCCCGAAGAGGGCGGCGTGGATCGGGGCGGTGTACTGCAGCAGGATG
>JBAUKK010000288.1:0-13908 GCA_049577645.1 Candidatus Deferrimicrobiaceae bacterium | reverse complement strand
CCTCCGGGGTAAACGGCTTCTCCACATCGAAATCGTAGTAGAACCCGTTTTCGATTGCGGGCCCGATCGTGATCTTCACCTCCGGAAAGAGCTCCTTGACCGCTGCGGCCATCACGTGGGCGGTGCTGTGCCGCATGATTTCGATGCCGTCAGGGTCCTGGGGCATCACCCACTCGACCTTCCCCTCCGCGGGAACCGGCGCGGCGAGGTCCCGGAGGGTTCCGCCGACGCGGGCGGCGATCGCCACCTTCGCTTTCCCCTGCTGTTTGGCAAGTTCGATAAGCGTCATTGCTCCCGTTCCAAAAAGTAAAAGTTTCCGTCACACCGGTACCCAGGCGCGATGGCAAGTCTCAAAGGGTCCACCGGGCAGGGAGATAAAATGGTGGGCGATACTGGACTTGAACCAGTGACCCCCTGCATGTCAAGCAGGTACTCTAACCATCTGAGCTAATCGCCCGTTACCACCATGGAGCCTTTTATTGTCGGTGAACATCCCCCAAAATGTCAATTAAAATATAGATATAGTAACGTTGCAGGCCGTTTCGTAGAACCCGATGGGCGTGGGATCGAAGATGTGCACTTCCGCCCCCGTCTCCCGGGCGATGTCCGCGGGGGACAGATTGTCCAGAAAGAGATCTCCCGCGTCTCTAAGGCACACGGAAGGGAGATAAATCCGCGAAACCCTTATCCCTTTCAAGGCATGCAGGATGTCGTTCCCCCCGAGAAGCCCGGTTACCGTCACGCTTTCCCCCATGAGACGGTTCGGAACCGCCAGGGGGACGAAGGAAGCCCCCACCTTTCTGGAGAATTCCATAAGAAATCCGTCCACAAAAGGGCGCGGCGAGACGCCGGTAATCACCAGGCCCCCCGCGTCCGATCGCTTCCATCCCTTCCGCCGGAAGAGCGCCCGCGATTCGTCCAGAAATTTCCGCAGCAGGCCGACGCCGTTGCCGATCTGCGGGAACGATCCGTAGGCGCGGCGTCCGGGGATCGCTTTCCCCGCCAACAGGTAATATTCGTCTGCCGCCACGGCGAAGGGCTCTCCCTCCCTGTCGCCTAAGGCGCGACGCAACCGTGCGAGCAGGGAAAGCGTCGCCGTCGCCTCCTCCCGGGTGACCGCCCGCAAGGGGGGAAGTCCGGTCCGGTGTGCGGTGAGCCCCACCGGCACCACGGCGACGGAGAGCAGGCCGGGACGGAGTCCGGCGAGCGCCTCGAGCGAACGCGCCAGCTCTTCCCCGTCGTTTATCCCCGGACACACGACGATCTGGCCGTGGAGTACGATGCCGGCCGAAACGAGTCTGCGCATGACCTCCATCACGTCCGCCGCGCGGGGATTGCCGAGCATCCGCCTTCGAAGCGGGGCGTCGGTCGTGTGGATGGAGACATAAAGGGGGGAGAGCCGGTAACGGATGATCTTCCGGATTTCCTCCTCGGATATATCGGAGAACGTGACGTATTGCCCATGCAGGAAGGAGAGCCGGACGTCCTCGTCCTTGATGTACAGGCTTCTGCGCATTCCCTTCGGGAGCTGGTGGACAAAGCAGAAGATGCACCGGTTCCGGCAGCGGCGGACCCGGACCGGCTCCGGGAAGACCCCGAAAGGCCTTCCCGCCGTGCGGATCATCCGCTCCCTCTTCTCTCCCCCCGGCGTCGACCACCGGAGAAGAAACCGGCTCCGGCTGGTCAGATAGTGCAGGTCGAGAAGATCGGAGACGGTCTCCCCCGACACGGAGAGGATCCTGTCTCCCGCGGCGAGTCCGGCCCCTTCCGCGACGGAGGCCCGGGACACCGATTCCACACGGACCCCGGCTCTGCCATGCCGGTTCGGGTCCGCGGCGCGCTCGAGCGTATTTCCAGCGCTACGCTTCATGGATGCACAACATTATCGCATATCGCGGCGGATACATTTCGGGCGCAGGGGGGGGAGTTCTTAGGAACGTCCCCGTTCTCGGGAATCAGGCACGGGAGAGTTTCCGGATCCCGATCAGGAGGTAATGGAGCCCGGAAGCGGCGGTCGACAGGGCGCACACGGAGACGACGATCCCTGTCACCCAAGGGTCGGCTCCCGCGGGGATGAGATCCCATATCCCGGGGAACGCCCGGATGGCCAGGAAATAGATCACGGTGAGGATCTGCGTGGCGGTGTTCCATTTGCTTATTTTCGTGGGGGCGATATCTTCCGACTCGAGCAGAATAAGGAAAAGCAGGCTTCCCACGAGGATGAATACGTCGCGGCTGATCACCATGATGGCCAGCCAGACGGGAACGACTTTCACGATGGCGAGCACGACGAAGGACGTCGCCATGAGCAGCTTGTCGGCGATGGGGTCGAGGTAGAAGCCGACGACCGTCCTCTGGTGGAGCGATCTTGCCAGCAGCCCGTCCAGTAAATCGCTTATTCCGCAGACGGCGAAGACCAGGAGCGCGGGCAGGAACCTTTCGGAGACCAGCAGGTAGACGAAGAGCGGAACAAGAAGGACGCGCGTGGCGGTAAGCCCGTTGGCGATGTTGATCAGACGCGCCTGGTCGAACCGCTCCCTGCCGTACGGTGCGGCCATAACTCTCCTTCCATTTTCTTGAGCAACGCCGGGACCCCGGATCCCGTCGCCGCGGAAATGCGGATCGCCCCGGGGGGAAAGTACCCGGCTTCCCCCGTCAGGTCCGCCTTGTTGACGGCCAGCAGGGAAGGCTTTCCGGAAAACCCGAGTTCGGAGAGGATCCCGTCGACGGAGGAGATGTTCTCCTCCATGTTCTCCGCGCTCCCGTCGGCGACGTGGACGAGAAGATCGGCCTCCCCGATCCCCTCCAGCGTGGCGAGGAAGGCCTCGCGGAGCTCGGCCGGAAGGTCGTGGATGAACCCCACGGTGTCCACCAGGATCGCCGTGCCGTTTTCGGGCAGCGAAAACCGGCGGGCGGTGGGGTCGAGCGTGGCGAACAGCTGGTCCGCCACGAAGACGTCTGCGCCGGTGAGCCGGTTGAACAGGGTGGATTTCCCGGCGTTGGTGTATCCCACCAGCGCAACCACGGGAAACCCCACCTCCCTGCGCCTGCGGTAGTGCAGCGCTCTCGTCCGCCGAACCGTGTGAAGGGCCCGCTCGACCTGACGGATGTTGGTCCGGATCCGGCGACGGTCCTCCTCGAGTTTCTTTTCCCCCGGCCCCCTCGTTCCGATACCGCCGCCGAGACGGGACAGGTCCCTCCTCCCCCCGATCAGCCGCCCCATCCGGAAAGAGAGCTGGGCGAGCTCTACCTGGAGCTTTCCTTCCCGGCTGCGCGCCCTCCGGGCGAAGATATCCAGAATGATCTCCCGGCGGTCGAGAACCTTGACCCCCAGTTCCCTTTCGAGATTGGCCTGCTGGTTCGGCCGGAGGAGATTCTGGAAGACGACGAGGTGTACGTCGTTTTCCCGGACGGTCTCCCGGAGGCCCGCAAGCGCTCCTGCGCCGATCAGGGTAGCGGGATTCACCGAGGAAAGGGCCTGGGTCCGTCTCCCCGCCACGATCCCGCCGGCGGCCGACACGAGGCTTGCCAGTTCTTCCAGAAGGTCGGCCGGGGAAGGGGCTCCCGGGACGGGCCGTCGTTTTCGCTGGGCCCATACGAGCCAGGCCCTTTCGGGGGATCTCTTTTCGGCCATTTTCAGTGGAGGCGCAACACGTCGTACCCGAACCGGACCCGCAACTCCCGGGCGAGCGTGAGCGAGGGGGCGATGCGAAAGCTTTCCGGCAGTGCGAGAACGGCCTCGTATTCCCCTTCGCGTACGAGGTGCAGAAAGGCCTTTTTCTCCCCGGCATTGCGTCCGAGCAGCTTTCGCAAGTCGAGGATGTCGGCAGCGGTCATCCTGTCGGGGCGAATCTGGAAATGGACGGACCGGGCGAGTTTCTCCCGGACATTTTCCATCCGGATGATATCCATCGCGATCACCTTGGCGGATTTGTCCTCCGCCTCCACCCGCCCGAGAAGGAAAACCGGCCCGTCGCAGGACAGGGCGTCCTGGCTCTGCTGGAAGGTCTCCGGGAAGACGATCACCTCGATGACGCCCTCCAGGTCCTCGAACTGGAGATACGCCATCTTCTTGCCCTGTTTCGTCGTCTTCTGGCGGAGGGAGCTGATGATCCCTCCGATTTTCACCTCCGCGCCCGTAACCATCGCGGACACGCGCGACGTGGTGGCGTTCGCGAACAGCTCGACCTCCCCCGCATACTCGTCCAGCGGATGGCCGGTGATGTAGAATCCGAGCGCATCCCGCTCGTGGGCGAGTCTCTCCCGTCTGCTCCAGGCGGGGGAGGACGGGCTACTGTCCGGTTTTCGCGGTTGGGGAGAGGCGATCGTTCCCCCGAAAAGGGCGAACTGGCCCGATCCCCTTCTTCGCGCCGCCTCCTGGGCCGCCTCCATCAGGGCCGGGAGCCTTTCGAACACCCACCCCCGGTCGGCTTCCAGGGAGTCGAGGGAGCCCGCCTTGACCAGGCTTTCGACCGCCCTCTTGTTTACCTTGCGCACGTCGACCCGGGAGAGAAAGTCTTCGGCCGAAGCGAACGGTTCCTCCCCCTTCGCCTCGCTGACGGCGTCGATGGCGGCCGCTCCCACTCCCTTGATCGCCGAGAGTCCGAACCGGATCGCCTGCCCGGAAGGATGGAAGGCGAAGCGCGACTCGTTGACATCCGGAGGGAGAACCGGGATGCCGCGCTCCCGGCAATGGGCGATGTACCGGATGATTTTCGCGGTGTCTGCCGACTCGGAGGTCATCAGGGCGCAGAAAAACTCCACGGGATAGTGCGTCTTGAGGTAGGCAGTCTGATAGGCGAGGAGGGCGTAGGCCGTGCTGTGGGACTTGTTGAATCCGTATTCCCCGAACTGCGCGATCAGGTCGAAGATGGACGCCGCCTTCCCGGCGGTGATCCCCTTCCCCTTCGCTCCCTCGAAAAATCGGATCTTCTGCGTTTCCATGAGAGCGGCGTCCTTCTTCCCCATGGCCTTGCGAAGAACGTCTGCCTCCCCCATGGAGAACCCGGCAAGCGCGGCCGCGATCCGCATGACCTGTTCCTGATAGACGATGACGCCGTACGTGTCCCGCAGGATCTCCTCGAGCTCCGGCAGCTGGTACTCGATCGTTTTCTGCCCGTGCCGCCGCAGGATGAAATCATCCACCATCCCGCTCTGGAGGGGCCCGGGACGGTAAAGGGCGACTGCGTCGATGAGGTGGGTGAACCGGTCCGGCTTGAGGCGAAGGAGCAGGTCCGTGAATCCCTGGCTCTCGCACTGGAACACCCCGGCGGTGTCCCCCCGGGAAAGCATCGCGTAGGTCTCCGGGTCGGAGAGCGTGAGCGTGTCGAGGTCCACTCCCTCGCCATTCCGTTCCCGGATCAGGTTCCGGGCGTTGTGAATCGCCGTGAGCGTCCGCAGGCCCAGGAAATCGAACTTGACCAGCCCGACCTTCTCGATGTGCTTCATCGGAAACTGCGTCGTGATGTCGCCGTTCGAGTTCCGGTACAGGGGTACGTACTCCGTGATCGGCCGGTTCGCGATGACCACCCCGGCGGCGTGGGTCGAGGCATGCCGGGAAAGGCCCTCGATCGATTTCGCGTATTCGAAGAGTTCGGCAATCTTCGCGTTCTCCCGTATCATCTCCGGGAGCCTCGGCTCGGCGGCAAGCGCCTTTTCGATCGTCATCCCGAGATCCGGCGGGATGAGCTTGGCGATCTTGTCCACATCGGCATACGGCATCTCCAGCACCCGGCCCACGTCGCGAACGGCGGCACGTGCCTTCATCGTTCCGAACGTGATGATCTGGGCCACGTTCTCCTTTCCGTACAGGTCCTCCACGTACCGGATCACCTCGTCCCGGCGGTCCTTGCAGAAATCGCAGTCGATGTCCGGGAGGCTGATCCGTTCCGGATTGAGGAATCGCTCGAACAGCAGCCCGTACGGCAGCGGGTCGATTTCGGTGATCCGCAAGGCATACGCGACAAGGCTCCCCGCCGCGCTTCCTCTTCCCGGCCCCACCGGGATCCCCTGTTCCTTCGCAAACCGGATGAAGTCCCAGACGATCAGGAAATAGCCGGAAAATCCGGTGGTCTCGATGACCGTCAGCTCGAACTCGAGACGTTTCCGGTACGCCTCCTTTTCCTCCGGCCGGATCGTCCCCGATCGCTTCCTCATTTCCTCGAGCCGGCGCAGAAGCCCCTCGGTGGACAGCTTTCGCAGGTATTGATCGGAGGTCATTCCCTCGGGTACCCGGAACTCCGGGATCTTGTTCCGGCCGAGATCGAGTTTCACGTGGCAGCGTTCCGCGATGGCGAGGGTGTTCGTCAGCGCGTCGGGGGCCACGTGACCGAAGGCCCGGTCGAATTCCTCCGGCGACTTGACGTAGAACTGGTCGGTCTCGAAGCGCATCCGGCCTTCCGCGCTGATCACCTTCCCCGTCTGCAGGCACAGCAGCACGTCGTGTACCCGGGCATCCTTCCGCTCGAGATAGTGGCAATCGTTGGTCGCCACAAGCGGCGTTCCCGTACGGCGCGCGAGTTCGATGATCTGTGGGTTCGCACGGTTCTGGGCGGCCAGCCCGTTGTCCTGGATCTCGAGGAAGAACCGGCCGTCCGGGAAGATCTCCCGATATTCCTCGACGGCTTCCGTCGCCCGTCCCTTCTTGTCCTGGGCAAGCAGGACCGGAATCTCTCCCTGCAGGCAAGCGGAGGTGGCGATGATCCCTTTCGCGTGCTCGCGAAGGATCTCCTTGTCGACGCGGGGCTTGTAGTAGAACCCCTCGACGTGGGCCCGGGACACCAGCCGGATAAGGTTGCGATACCCCTCATCCGATTCGGCCAGCAGGATGAGGTGGTGCGGCCTTTCCTCGCCCGGCGTCGACCTGCGGTCGTGCCGGGACCCGGGGGTCACGTAGACCTCGGACCCGATTATGGGCTTGATCCCCTCCCGGTTCGCCTTCTCGTAGAAGTCCACCGTGCCGATCATCCCCCCGTGGTCGGTCAGCGCCACGGCGGGCATCCCCATCCCCGCCACCTTGCGGACGAGGTCCTCGATCTTGATCGCCCCGTCGAGGAGACTGTACTGGGAATGCAGGTGCAGATGGACGAACTCTTTCAACGGTTACCCCTCTACTCCCATTCTATCGTGCTGGGGGGCTTGGAGGATATGTCGTACACGACCCGGTTGATCCCCTCGACCTCGTTGATCATGCGCGTCGAGATCCGCTGGAGCAGATCGTACGGGAGGCGCACCCAGTCGGCGGTCATCCCGTCCATGCTCTGGACCGCGCGGACGGCCGCCACGTTTTCGTACGTCCTTTCATCCCCCATGACGCCAACGGTCTTGATCGGGAGGAGGACGGCGAAGGACTGCCAGATCGATTCGTAGAGGCCCGCGGTTCTCACCTCCTCCTGCACGATGGCGTCCGCCTCCTGCAGAATCCGGATCCGTTCTTCGGTCACCGGCCCGATGATCCGCACGGCCAGCCCCGGCCCGGGAAACGGCTGTCGTTCGAGGATGTGGCCGGGGACGGAGAGCTCGCGGCCGAGCTCCCGCACTTCGTCCTTGAAGAGTTCGCGCAGCGGCTCGACGAGCTTCAGGTGCATCTTCTCGGGCAGGCCCCCGACGTTATGATGGGACTTGATCGTGGCCGACGGCCCCTTGAACGAGATGCTCTCGATCACATCGGGGTACAGCGTCCCCTGCCCAAGGAACCCGACGCCGGGGATCTTCCCGGCCGCCTCCTCGAACACCCGGATGAACGTCTCGCCGATCACCTTCCGCTTCTTCTCCGGGTCGGAGATTCCTTCCAGGGCCTTGAGGAATCGCTCCGCCGCGTCGACATACTCCAGATGGAGGCCGATTCCTTCCCGAAACGTCTGCAGGACCTCTTCGGCCTCGTCCTTGCGCAGAAGCCCGTTGTTCACGAATATGCAGGTCAGCTGGTCCCCGAGGGCCCGGTGCAGCAGAACCGCCGCCACGGAGGAATCGACTCCGCCGGAAAGGCCGAGCACCACGTTCCCCTTTCCCACCGTCTCCCGGATCCTGCCGATGCTGGTCTCGATGAAGGATTGCATCGTCCACAGGGGAGACAGGCCGCAGATCCGGAAGAGGAAGTTGGCAAGGATCTCCTTTCCCCTGGGGGTGTGGGCCACTTCCGGATGGAACTGGACGCCGTATATCCGGCGGGCATCATCTGTCATCGCCGCCACAGGGGAGTTTTCCGAATGGGCGATCGAGGTGAATCCTTTCGGCATCTCCTCGATACGGTCCCCGTGGCTCATCCACACCTGGATCGTCATGTCGTGCCGGAACTCCTCGATCCCGAGGAACAGGGGATCGCCCCACTGCCCCCGGATGTTGGCGAAGCCGTATTCCCGGTCCACGGCCTTCGCCACTTTTCCCCCCAGGAGATCGGCTATGAGCTGCATCCCGAAGCAGATCCCGAGGACGGGCACCTCCATCGCCAGGATATCCCGCGAAATCCTCGGGGCGCCTTCCCCGTAGACGCTGGCGGGGCCGCCCGAGAGGATGATGCCGTCCGGGTCAAACTCCCGGACGAACTCCGTCCCGACGTTGCAGGGGTGGATTTCGCAGTACACCTTCAGCTCCCGTACGCGCCGGGCGATGAGCATGGTGTACTGCGATCCGAAATCGAGTATCAGCACCTTTTCCTTCAAGACGCTACTCCAGCCGGTAGTTCGGCGCTTCCTTCGTGATGATGACGTCGTGGACGTGGCTCTCCTTGAGTCCCGCAGCCGTGCTCTTCAGGAACTTCGCCCGCTTCCGGAGGTCTTCGATGGTGCGGGCTCCCACGTATCCCATACCGGACTTGAGCCCTCCGGTGAGCTGGAAGATCATGACGGACAGCGGCCCCCGGTAGGGAACCCGCCCCTCGATCCCTTCCGGCACGAGCTTGGCTTCGGATTCGACGTGGGTCTGGAAATACCGGTCCCTGCTCCCCTTTTTCATCGCCTCGAGGGATCCCATCCCGCGGTACACCTTGTACGATCTCCCCTGATACAGGACGATCTCCCCGGGACTTTCGTCCGTCCCGGCGAAGACGGATCCGATCATCACCGTCGATGCTCCCGCCGCGATGGCCTTGGTGATGTCGCCCGAGAACTTGACTCCGCCGTCCGCGACCAGGGGGATTTTCTTCTTCGAGGCCACTGCGGCGCACTTCATGATCGCGGTCACCTGGGGAACGCCCACCCCGGCGATCACCCGGGTGGTGCAGATCGACCCCGGGCCGACGCCCACTTTCACGCAGTCGGCCCCCGCCTTGATGAGGGCATCCGTCCCTTCGCCGGTCGCCACGTTTCCTGCGACGAGCTGGATCCCCCGGAAATTCCGCCGGATCGCCCGGACGACGTCGGTCACCTCGCGGGAATGGCCGTGGGCCGTATCGACGCAGATGACGTCGGCGCCGGCCTTCAGGAGCATGTCGATCCGCTGCTCCCATCCGGGCCCGACGCCGACCGCCGCCCCGACGCGCAGCCTCCCCTTCCCGTCCTTGGTGGCAAAAGGGTACTTCTTGATTTTCAGTATGTCCTTGATCGTTATGAGACCGCGCAGATTGTTCTGCCGGTCGACGACGAGCAGTTTCTCGATCCGGTTCTTGTGCAGGATCTCCTTTGCCTGCTCCAGCGTGGTCCCCACGGGAACGGTCACCAGCCTCTCCTTGGTCATCACGTTCTCGATCGGCTGGTCGAAATTGGTCTCGAACCGCAGATCCCGGTTGGTCAGGATCCCCACGAGCTTCCCGTCCTTGGTGACCGGGAGGCCGGAGATCCGGTACCTCTCCATCACCTCGAGCGCCTCGTAGACCTTCTGTCCGGGCCTCACCGTGATGGGGTCGGAGATCATCCCGCTTTCGGACTTCTTGACCTTGTCCACCTCGTTCGCCTGTTCTTCCGCCGTGTAGTTCCGGTGGATGATCCCGATTCCTCCCTCCCGCGCCATCGCGATCGCCGTCTCGCTCTCGGTGACCGTGTCCATCGCGGCGCTGAGCAGCGGTATGTTCAGCCGGACTTCGGGCGTGAGGGAAACGGATATGTCCACGTCTTTCGGGAGCACTTTCGACTCCGCGGGGAGGAGGAGCACATCGTCAAACGTCAACCCTTCCTGCATGCCTTTCCCATTCATTCCCGTTCTCTCTTTCCGTTCGCGATCCCCTTCAGAATCCCTTCCAGGAGACCCGAATCGCTTATGTGAAGGTTTGTCAGTCCGAAATGCTCCAACGCCGTGACTGCCTGGATCACACCGGGGACGATATACCGCTCCCGCCCCTTCTCCATCCCGGGCAGCCGGAGGCGCTGCCGTTCCGTCAATCCCGCGAGACGCGCCTTCCATCGCCTGACGGCGGCAAGCCGCATCCGGAATCCGTCGATCTTTTCCGGACGGTATGCCTTCATCCTCATCTCGAGGGCGGCGAGCGTTGTGAACGTCCCCGCGGTGCCCACCATTTTGCGGAAATTCCGCCGTTTCCACCCCCGGGTCCCGGCGGAAATACGCTCCGTCAGAAAGAATCCGATATTTTGCAACTCCGCGGAAAGCGGGGGATCCGACAACCGGAAGGAACCGAGGAGGACAACGACCCCGATCGGCAGGCTGACAGAGGCCCTTTCCCCCGGTCCCGCGATAAATTCCGTGCTTCCCCCCCCGATGTCCATGATCACGGTGCCGTCCCGTTCCCCGGCCCGGCCGGCCGCTCCTTCCCAGGTGCGGCGGGCCTCTTCCCGCGCCGTGATGATCTCCACCGAGATGCCCGCGCCTTCCGCGGCGAGAAGGAACGCGTCCCGGTTCGACGCTTCGCGCAGCCCCGCCGTTCCGCACGCACGGTACCGCCCTACTCCCAGGGCATCCATCTCTTTCCGGAAATCCCGCAAGACCGCGACCGAATCACGGAACTCCGGCTCGCCGATCCCGCCGGTCTCCCTGAGGGATTTCCCCAGACCCGTGATCCGGCGCCTGCGGACGACGGGACGCAAGCCCCCCCTGTCCTGGGCCGCGACGAGCATCCGGACGGTGTTGGTGCCGATGTCAATCGCTGCCAAACGTCTCATCCGAAGTTACACCCGTCTCCCCTTCGGGAGAAATGAACTCTTCCTCCCGCTCCAGTACCCCGATGATGCTGGCACCGAGCAGATAGGCCGCTGCAAAGAGGTATGCGACGATTATAAAGCATACGATTCCAAACAGGGAGCCATAAATTACGTTCAACTTGCTGAATTTCTTGACATAAAAAGTAAATCCGAATTTTATCACGTGTATGAGGACGATAAAGAGCGAGCTCCCCGCCAGGGCGTTCCTCCAGCGCACCCGGATCGGGGACAGGTACCGGTAGCTTGCCGCCCCCCCGGCGAAGAGTATCCCGAGCAGTACGACATCGGCGATCGTCTTGAGCAGCAGATGAAAGACCGAGTCCAGCCCTACGGGCATCCCGCTTGTGATGACGGCCAGCCCCTGCCACAGGGGAGGCACGAGAATCGCGGAGAACGCCAGGACGGTGAGAAGCAGGACCACCGCGACGTGGGACGCCGCACGCTGCCGGAATCGCCTCTTTTCCCCCATCCCCATCATGACCGACAACGAGGTGTACACGGCCTCGGTGGCCGAAAAGGAGGACAGGACCAGGAGAAGGAATCCAAGGATCCCGAACGTCGCGCCGGATTCGAAAAGCCCCTTCAGGGTCGGGACCAGGACCTGGGCCCCGTACGGGAACGTGTTTTTCAGCAAGTCGGTCAGTGCCGCGAACGGAAGGTCTTTCGTGCCGAGGAAAAGGGACGTGGCGGCGAATACCAGGAACAGGACGGGGATGGCGGACAACAGCAGGTTGAAGGCCACGGAGGCGCTGTAGACCATCCCGTGCTTCCGGAAGAAACCGGACGCGCCTTCCCGTGTGATCTTCCCGACCCTCCCAAGACGGCAGGTCATCGCTCGCGGTACACGATTCGAACGGGCGATCCCTTGAATCCGAACCGCTCCCTGATCTTGTTCTGGAGATATCTCGTGTAGGAATCCGGGATCCCGCCCCGGTCCTTGACGAACACGGCGAAGGAGGGCGGCATGATGCCGACCTGGGTGATGTAGAAGGCCCGGTTCCTGGTCTTTTTCGAGGGTATGGGGACGGAATAGAGAAAGGCGGCCACCTTGCGGTTGAGCGTCGATGTGGGAATTCGTTTTCGGAAACTGCCGTACGCTTCCTCGATTTTCTTGATGAGAAGGGGGAAGCCCTTCCCCGTCACCGATGCCGTCGGCAGCACCGCCGCGAAGGATGCGTACCCCAGCCCCTCCTGAATTTTCCGGATTCCCTGGCGGCGCTCCACCTCCCCGTTCCAGAGGTCGGCCTTGTTCGCCGCCACGACCACCGCGCGCTCCTCCTGGAGGATGTACCTCAGGATCTGCTGGTCCTGGTGGGACAGCCCCGCCGGCCCGTCCATCAGCAGTACCGCGATGTCGCAGCGCTTGAGGGAATCGAGGCTCTTGATCACGGAGAACTTCTCGAGAACGGTCTCGGTCTTTCTCTTCGCCCGGATCCCCGCGGTGTCGATGAACTGGTACTTCTTCTCCCCGTAGCGGACCAGAACGTCCACCGCGTCGCGGGTGGTCCCCGGTATCTCCGAGGCGATCACCCGGTCGTACCCGACGAGCGTGTTGATGAGCGTGGATTTCCCCACGTTCGGGCGCCCGAGGACGGCGACGCGCGGGACGGTTTCCTCCGGTTCGGCCTCCTCGGGGACGGAGTCGGGAATCAGCGGGACGATCGCGTCGACCAGCTCGGACACCCCCGTCCCGTGTTCCGCCGAGATCGGGTACACGGTGCCCGCGGACAGCTCGTGGAACTGCGCGACCAGCTCCTGCCCTTCCCGCGTGTCCATCTTGTTCGCCGCGAGGAAGAACCGCTTCTCCCGCTCCCGAAGCATCGTGGCGATCTCCTTGTCGAGAGGCAGGACGCCGTCTCGCGCGTCCACGAGGAAAATGACCGCGTCGGACTCGTAGATTGCCCGAAGCACCTGCCCGCGGACCTTCGAGAGGATATCCCCCCGCTCCCCCGACAGGTACCCGCCGGTATCGACCAGGCGGAATCGCCTGCCGTCATGCTCCGCCGGGAGGGAGACAAGATCGCGCGTCACGCCGGGCTCCCCGTAGGTGATCGCCCGGCGCTTCCCCGTGATTCTGTTGAAGAGGGTGGACTTCCCCACGTTCGGACGCCCGACGAGGGAAATCGTGAACTCGGACCTAGGCATACCCAAGCCGCCGCAGCATCGTTTCCTTCCGGCTCCAGTCCTTTTCGACCTTTACGAACAGATCCAAGTATACCCGCTCGCCGGTCTCTTTCTCCAGTTCCTGTCTCGCCGCGGTCCCGATGGCCCGCAGCATCCGTCCTCCCCGGCCGATCACCATGCCCTTCTGCGATTCCCGCTCCACGTAGATTTCCGCCCGTATCCGGGTCAGGTCCTTTTCGGGGTCCTCCCGGTACTCCTCGATGGACACGGCGACGCTGTAGGGGAGCTCATCGGAGAGGAACGCGAACAGCTTCTCCCGGAGGATCTCCTTGGCGATGAACCGCATGGGGAGGTCGGTCAGCTCGTCTTCGGGGTAATAGTCGGGCCCCTCCGGAAGGATCCCGAAGAGATATTCCAGGAACTCCTCCACCCCGAGACCTTTCGTGGCCGATATCAGAAACCCCCGGGAGTACAGCCCCCCCTCCATGAGCTCCCTTCGCCGGCCGTCCGCCGCAGCCACCCCGATCCTGTCCGCCTTGTTGACGGCGAGCAGCCGGGGGACGGAGACGCGCTGGAGCACTCCCCGGACGAGCCGTTCCTCCTCCCCCGTCCCCATGGGGCGGTCGTCCACGATATGCACGACCACTTCCGCCTCGCCTGCGATCCGCTCCGCGGTGCGAACCATATACTGGTTGAG
>JBAUKK010000287.1:0-8767 GCA_049577645.1 Candidatus Deferrimicrobiaceae bacterium | reverse complement strand
AGTTTATAGCAAGGGATGAAGGATTTTGGGAGGGGAGAAGGATAAAATGAAGAGAGGAAGGAGGTGAGATAGATGGGCGTCAAGGTGCGGGAGCGCAAAGGGATGAATCGCATTCTGACTTTCGGTGTGCTCACCCTCCTGTTCTCTACATCGTTGTCTGTTACGGCGTATTCGGGACAACGTGAGGATGCTGTCGCCGCTTATAAACGGGGTGACTATGCAACAGCAATCAGATTGATGAAGCCCTTGGCGGAAAAAGGAGACGCCTTCGCCCAGAATTATCTCGGTATCATGTACGAAAAAGGCCAAGGCGTTCCTCAGGTCTATGACGAGGCGGCGAAGTGGCACCGAAAAGCCGCCGAGCAGGGATACACCAAAGCCCAGTCAAACCTCGCCTTGATGTACGCTAGCGGCCGAGGTGTCTCGCAGGACTACACCGAGGCGGCGAAGTGGTGGCGAAGAGCCGCCGAGCAGGGATACGCCCAAGCCCAGTTCAACCTCGGCCTCATGTACGACAAAGGCCAAGGCGTCTCGCAGGACTACGCCGAGGCGGCGAAGTGGTACAGAAAAGCCGCCGAGAAAGGAAATGCTTTTGCCCAGGTAAACCTCGGCTTCAGGTACGCCAAAGGCCAAGGCGTCCCGAAGGATGATACCGAGGCGGTGAAGTGGTTCCGAAAAGCCGCCGAGCAGGGAATCCCCAAAACCCAATTCAACCTCGGCATCATGTACGAAAAAGGCCAAGGCGTCCCGCAGGATTACGCCGAGTCGGCGAAGTGGTACAGAAAAGCCGCCGAGCAGGGGTACGCCAGAGCCCAGTACAATCTCGGAATGAGGTACGACCAAGGTAAAGGCGTCCCGCACGACTATGTTCTGGCTCATATGTGGTTCAACCTCGCGGCTTCGCGGTTCCCTGCATCAGAGGCGGAAAACAGGAAAAAGGCCGCAAGAAGCATAGATCGTGTCGCCTCCAAGATGACCACCGCCCAGGTCGCCGAAGCGAAACGGTTGGCACGAGAGTGGAAGCCGAAGAAGGAGGTGAAGTAGATGGGTGTCTACAAGTAAGGAAAACTATTTTTCATCGACTACTACGTCAAGTAAAAAATGAAGAAGGGGTCACGGTCTGAATCACCGCAACCCCCTGATTTTAATGGTCGGGGCGACTGGACTTGAACCAGCGACCCCTTGCACCCCATGCAAGTGCGCTACCAGACTGCGCTACGCCCCGATCCGAATGTTTCATGCTACCCGTTCCCGTTTTCCTTGTCACGACAAATTTAAAAAATCGAACCGTCAGGCACGTCCGAAATCGTCCTCGAGGCGCTCGATGTCGTCTTCCCCCAGGTATGTCCCCCTCTGGACTTCGATTACGATCACGTCCTTTCGTCCGACGTTTTCAATGCGGTGGATGGCTCCCTGCGGTATGTCGAGGGAGTGCCCCGCCCGCAATCGAATTTCCTCCCCGTCCCGCGTGACGAGAGCTTCGCCCCGAACGAGATGCCAGTGCTCGGCGCGGTGCCGGTGCCTCTGCAGACTCAGGCGCTTTCCCGGGCGCACGAGGAACTTCTTGACCTTGCAACCGTCCTCCTCGTAAAGGACGAGGTAATGGCCCCAGGGGCGCTCTCCCCGTTCCCCGGCCCAGGCAGGTTTTTGATCGTCGGGATTCAACTGCGGGCGGGTGCGCGGGATGTCGCGGGCAAGAGGATTCGGCGATCTTCGCGGATCACTTCGCCAGCATCTCCCGGATCTTCTCCAGATCTTTCTTCACTTTCAGAAGAGAGGCCCGGTGCTTCTTTTCCTCCAAGCTCAAACCGAGCTGTTTGCTCTTATCCTTCATCCGTTCCTTTAACTTTTTCTGCGCCCCCTCGATCGTGAATCGTTCGTCGTAGAGGAGCTTGCGGATCTCGAGGAGAGTCTCGACGTCGTGCCGTTTGTAGACGCGGTGCTTGGAGCGGTTCTTCGAGGGCGTCAGGTCGAATTCCGTCTCCCAGAACCTGACCACGTAAGGCTTCACGCCCAGAAGAGAACTTACCTCTCCAATTTTAAAGTAGAACTTGTCCGGGATTGTGGGAACTGCCACTCCTGCCCCCGGAGACGGTCTACGAGTTTTCTTCGTTGATGTGCGCCTTCAGGATCTGGCTGGGCCGGAAGGTGAGTACGCGGCGCGCCGTGATCTGGATGTCGTCGCCCGTCTGTGGATTTCTTCCCTTGCGAGGGCGCTTGTCGCGCAGGATAAAGTTTCCGAACCCGGAAATCTTTATCTTATCCCCGCTTTTCAGGATATCCTTCATCGTATCGAAGATCGTCTCGACGATATCCTGCGATTCCTTCTTCGAGAGGCCGCCTACTTTCTCGTAAACAATTTCGACCAGGTCAGCCTTCGTCATCGCCAGCCCCCCTTTAATAAAAATTACGACGTGCGAATCGTACCGCCGAACCGATTCTCCAATAGATTTACCATCTTGGTATGTATACTATGGACATCGGCGTCCGTCAAGGTTCTCTGTTCCGCCTGGATCCGCACGCGGAATGCGACGCTCTTTCTCCCGGCACCGATCTTCTCCCCCGTATATACGTCGAAAACCTCCGCCTCGCGGATCTCGGGCGAAAGCTCCCGGACCATGGCCAACACATCCCCCACCGGTATGCTCATGGGGAAGACACAGGCAATGTCCCGGAATACCGGAGGAAACCGGGGTATCGCCCGGTACTGTAATGCAACGGGCGCGGACAGCGCCTTGTGGACCCGGATCTCCCCGTAATAGGCAGAACCCGGGATTTCCATGGCGGACAGCAGTTCCCGACGGACGGCGCCTACCCAGCCGATCGCTTCTCCATCCTTCCCTATTTCCGAGGACTTCCCGCGTTCGAGAAAGGGGCGCGAGACCGCCGGCACGAAATGAAACGGCTTGCCTCCCAGCAGCGTAAGAATCGCTTCGGCTACTCCCTTGGCATCGTAGAAGTCAACCGTTTCCCCGGCCCCGCTCCAGGTGCCGGGCATCCTTCGTCCATACATGACGAACGCGATACGGAGCTCCTCGAAATGACCTTCGGCAAACGATTTCCCGAACGCCTTCCCCACCTCGAACAGCCGGATGTCGTCTACGAAACGGCGAATGCTTCCCTCCACGTTGTGAAGCAGCCCCATGAGCAGATGGGGTCGCATCAGGGTGGTGTCCTCGGATATCGGGTTGGCCACCCTCATCGCGTCGGCTGGATCGAACCCCAGAAGGGAGGCATGCTTTTCCCATTCTTTCCCGGAGACGAAGGAGAAGTTGATCGCCTGGGAAAAACCTTCCGTGTACAGGAACTCCGAGACCCTCTCCACTTCCGCGGCCAACAGGTCGTCCGGGGAGAAGTCGGGCGCTTCCGATTCCGGGTACGTGGTCGGTATCGTGTCGTACCCGGAAAGCCGGGCGATCTCCTCGACGAGGTCGATCTCCCTTTCGATGTCGAACCGGTGCGCGGGGACGGTAACTTCCCACGTTTCCTTTCCCTCCTCCTTCACGGGGAATCCGAGGCGCGTCAGAACATCCGCGCATTCCC
This sequence comes from Candidatus Deferrimicrobiaceae bacterium, assembly GCA_049577645.1. Classification (GTDB taxonomy): domain Bacteria; phylum Desulfobacterota; class Deferrimicrobia; order Deferrimicrobiales; family Deferrimicrobiaceae; genus CSP1-8. Next base: position 5,224 of record JBAUKK010000287.1, on the reverse strand, counting down.
GGTCGGAATAGGTGCGTCCGATGACCCGTTCCGCGCGCGCGGTGCGGAACGGCACCGTCCTTCGGTACTCCCGGTCCCCCCCGATGTCAAACGATCCCGCCGAGGCCCGGAAATCGGCGAACCCGTTCAGAAGCGATATGGCCCGGTCGACGGCGTACATCGTACCGGACGGGTCCACGCCCCGCTCGAAGCGGTAGGAGGACTCGGTGGACAACCCGAGCCGTCTTCCCGTGGCCCGTATGGAAGCGGGCGCGAAATGCGCGCTCTCGAACAGGACCCTCCCGGTTTCCGGGAGCACCTCGGTATTCTGCCCCCCCATCACCCCTGCCACTGCCACCGGCCCCTCCGCGTCCCAGATGAGCAGCATCGGGGGCAGGATCTCCCGCGCCGTCCCGTCCAGCGTTGTGAACGTGCGCGGGGTCCCGGACTTGCGAACGTCGATTCGGTTCCCGGCGAGGCGGTCGAGGTCGAACGCGTGCATCGGCTGACCGAGTTCGAGAAGCAGGTAGTTGGTGATGTCCACGATGTTGTTTATCGGGCGGACGCCGCACAGCGCAAGCCGGCGCTGGATTCCGGGCGGTGAGGGGGCGATGGTCACGTCCGTGATGACGCGGGCGGAGTAGCGGGGGCAGAGGTCCATGTCCGTCACCCCGACGGAGGCGATCTCCGCGACGGGGGGTCCATCCTCCGCAAAGGAGGCCTCCGGGAGGACGACTGTTTCCCCGGTGATCGCAGCGACCTCCCGGGCCACGCCGAGCACGCTGAGGCAGTCCCCGCGGTTGGGGGTGATCTCGACGGCGAGGAGCCAATCGGCCATCCCGATCACAGGGGCAAGCGGCATCCCCTCCTGCGAATCGGCGGGGAGAATCATGATCCCGGGGGATTCCTCCGCCAGCCCGAGTTCCTGTTCCGAGCAGAGCATCCCCTCCGAGACCTGGCCGCGGATCTTCGCTTTTCCGATCTGCATGCCGGCGGGCAGCGTTGCTCCTGCCCGCGCGAGAGCCACCGCATCCCCGGGTTTCATGTTTCTTGCGCCGCAGACGATCCGGTACTCCGCCTTGCCGTCCGTCACGCGGCAAAGGGAAAGCTTGTCCGCGTCCGGATGGGGACTCATCTCGAGGATCCGGGCGACCACCACGTCGTCCATCCCCTCCCCGAGGTACCGGAGGGAGGATACCTCCACGCCCGCCATCGTGAGAGCGTCCTGGACCTCCCGGGGGGAGAGGCGCGTATCCACGAACTCCTTGAGCCAGGAATAGAGAACTTTCATCGTCGTCCGCTCACCGATCCTCGGTCATCTTCAGAACTGCGACAGGAATCGCGGGTCGTTTTCGAAAAAGAGGCGGATGTCGTTGATCCCGTGCCGCAGCATCGCGATGCGCTCCACGCCCATGCCGAAGGCGAAGCCCGTGTACTCCTCCGGGTCGTACCCGACGAACCCGTAGACGGCCGGATCGATCATTCCGCATCCGAGGATCTCGAGCCATCCGGAGTCCTTGCATACGCGGCATCCGGAGCCGCCGCAAATGACGCAGCGGATATCGACTTCCGCCGACGGCTCGGTAAACGGGAAAAAGCTCGGCCGGAAGCGAAGCGGCTTTCCCGCTCCGAACATCATCCGGCAGAATTCCGTCAGCAGCCCTTTGAGATCCGCCATCGTGGTGCTCCTGTCGACGGCAAACCCTTCGACCTGGTGGAACATCGGGCTGTGGGTAACGTCGGAATCGCATCGGTACACGGCGCCCGGGGCGATCACGCGCACAGGCGGCCGCATGGCCTCCATGGCCCGGATCTGGATCGGCGACGTGTGCGTCCTAAGGACGAGGTCCCCGTCCGGCCAGTCGATGTAGAACGTGTCCTGCATGTCCCGCGCCGGGTGGTCTTTCGGGATGTTGAGCGCCTCGAAGTTGTAGTAGTCCTTCTCGATCTCCGGCCCGCCGCGGATCGAGAACCCCAGGCGCTGGAATATGGCGATGATTTCCGTCATGGTCCGGGAAATCGGGTGGCGGTGGCCGAAGATGGGGACCCGGCCGGGCAGGGTCACATCGATCCGCTCGATCCCTTCGCGCGCCGCTCTCTCCTTTTCCCGGATCTCTTCGAGCCTGCGGCTGAAGGAGGCTTCCAGGTTCGCCCTCGCCTCGTTTGCCGCTGCCCCGACCCTCTTTCGTTCCTCCATGGGAAGGGCGGCAACGCCCTTGAGGAATTCGGAAATGACCCCTTTCTTGCCGAAATACCGCCCCTTGGCGTCGAGAAGATCGCTCTCCGTCCTGGCGGCCGAGATCGTCCGCTGCCCTTCCTCGGCCAGGAATGCGATCTGTTCGGTAGTGTCGGACAAGAAGAAAGCGCCTTTCCTACCCGAGCCCGGCCCGGGCGGATTCGGCCAGGGAACGGAAACCCGCCGCATCGGCGACGGCGATGTCCGCGAGGACCTTCCGGTCGATCTCGATCCCCGCTTTCTTCAGCCCGAAGATGAACTGGCTGTACGAGAGGCCGTTCTCCCGGGCAGCGGCGTTCACCCGGGTGATCCAGAGCGCCCGAAATTCCCGTTTCTTCGTCCGCCGGTCCCGGTACGCATACTGGTGGGCGCGCGCGACGGCCTCCTTGGCGGAACGAAGCAGCCGCCCGTGCCCTCCCCGGAATCCCTTTGCCGCCTTCAGCACCTTCCGGCGTTTCTTGTGCGAATGAACCGCTCGTTTCGCGCGTGGCATGGCTCTCTACCTCTTCTTCCCGCGTCCTACAGGTACGGCAATAGGCGCCGGATCGATTTTTCGTTGGTGGGGTGCACCAGCGGGGACTTCTTGAGCCTCCGCTTCCTCTTTCTCGACTTCCCGGTGAGGATGTGGCTCTTTCCCGCCTTGGCCCGGCGGATCCCGCCTCCTCCCGTGGCGGAGAAGCGCTTCTTCGCACCGCGGTTGCTCTTCATTTTCGGCATTACCCTTCCTCCTGTTTTTCCGCCGGAGCCTCCGTCTTCGTCTCCTTCCGCTTGGGGGCTTTCCCCACGGATTTTTCCGGCTTCCCCTGCTTTTCGGGTTTTCGCTTCGGCGCGATCGGGGCGACGATCGTCATCATGGTCCTCCCCTCCATCTTCGGAGGGCTTTCTACCTTGGAGAGTTCGGCGACCTCCGCCACGATATGCTTGAGCTTCTCGAACCCGCTCTGCGAAGCGTAGGACATTTCCCTGCCCCGGAAGCGCACCGTCACCTTCACCTTGTCCCCCTCCTCGAGGAACCTCCGGATGTTCCGGATCTTCACGTTCAGGTCGTGCTCGTCGGTCTTGGGCCTGACCTTGATCTCCTTGACCTGGATGACGGTCTGCTTCTTGCGCGCCTCCTGCTCCCGCTTGCTCTGCATGTACTTGAACTTGCCGTAATCCATGATCCGGCACACGGGCGGATCCGCGTTCGGCGCCACCTCCACGAGATCAAGGTCGAGATTTTTCGCCTTCTGCAACGCTTCCTCGGTGGAGACGATTCCCAGCTGCTCCCCGTCGGCACCTACGAGGCGGACCTTGGGAACGCGGATCTGATCGTTGATTCTCGATTCCTTTGTTATGGCTCCCTCCTTTATGGTTCTGAATCTTCCGTTTCCCCCCGCAGCGTCCCGAGAAACTCCTCGATGGACACCGGCGGGAGCTGTTCCCCTCCCCGCCTGCGCGGGGACACCTGGCGGCTCGTAACTTCCCGGTCGCCGATCACGAGAGCGAACGGTACCTTCTTCAATTGGGATTCGCGGATCTTGTACCCGAGTTTTTCGTTGCGGACATCCTCCTCCGCCCGGTACCCGGCAGCGCGGAGCGCGGAAACCGTCTCCCGCGCGTAATCGACATGCCGGTCCGTGACGGGGAGAACGTCGACCTGGACGGGCGCCAGCCAGAGGGGGAACGCACCGGCGTAATGCTCGATAAGGACGCCGAAGAACCTCTCCAGGGAACCCATGAGCGCCCGGTGGATCATGATGGCGGGGTGCTCCGTCCCGTCATCCCCGATATACGTCACCTCGAACCGGTCCGGGTTGTTGAAATCGACCTGGATCGTCGAGCACTGCCAGGATCGGCCGAGCACATCCTTGATCTTGATGTCGATCTTCGGGCCGTAGAACACGCCCTCCCCGGGGTCCTCCTCGTAAGAGAGCCCTTTGCGTGTAAGCGCCCGCCTGAGCGCTTCCTCCGCCTTCGCCCAGTTCTCCGGCGTGCCGGCGTACTTTTCCGGCCGCGTGGAGAGATAGATCTCGTACCGGTCGAACCCGAAACGGCGCAGCACGAAAAGGGTGAAATCGAGAAGGGAGAAGATCTCCTCGTCCAGCTGGTCGGGGCGCAGGAACAAGTGGGCGTCGTCCTGGGTGAACCCGCGCACCCGCATGAGACCGTGCAGCGTTCCGGACGGCTCGTACCGGTACACGGTTCCCAACTCGGCGTAGCGCACGGGCAGGTCGCGGTAGGATCGCATCCGGGACTTGTAAATCAGGATATGGAACGGGCAGTTCATCGGCTTGAGCTGGTAATCCTGCCCTTCCACCCCGATGGGCGAGAACATGCTCTGCCGGTAGTAGTCGAGGTGCCCGCTCACCCTCCACAGGTCGATTCTCGCGATGTGGGGGGAGAATACGAGCTCGTACCCCGCCCGGGCGTGCTCTTCCCTCCAGAAATCCTCCATGATCCTGCGGATGATCGCGCCCTTGGGGTGCCAGAGGATCAACCCCGGACCGATCTCCTCGTTCACGCTGAACAGGTCGAGTTCCTTCCCGAGCCTTCGGTGATCGCGTTTCTTTACTTCCTCCAGGATGCGCAGGTGCTCGTCGAGATCTTTTTTCCTCGCGAAGGCGCAGCCGTAGATGCGTGTGAGCATCCGGTTCCGGGAATCGCCCCGCCAGTATGCTCCCGCCGTGTTCATGAGCTTGTATGCGCCCACCTTGCCGCTGCTGGGGAGGTGCGGCCCCCGGCACAGGTCGAGGAACTTTCCCATGCGGTAGAGAGAAACGGTGGGCTCCGGGATATCGGCCAGCAGTTCCTCCTTGTACGGCTCACCGGGAAACCTCGCCAGCGCCTCCCCCTTGGACATCTCCTCGCGAAGAAAAGGGTGATCGCCCCGGACGATCTCCGCCATTTTCTCCTCGATCCGCGCGAGGTCCTCCGGGGTAAAGGGTGTCTCCACATCGAAATCGTAGTAGAACCCGTTTTCGATGGCGGGCCCGATCGTGATCTTCACCTCCGGAAAGAGCTCCTTGA
>JBAUKK010000286.1:0-3503 GCA_049577645.1 Candidatus Deferrimicrobiaceae bacterium | reverse complement strand
GAATAATTCCTCCCCGGGCCATTGAACTCGACAGTTGCCTGTCGAGGGTTATTGACGCTCGGCATACAAATGCCGAGGGTGAGTTGCACAGTGGGAATCCTATATAATGCTCTTAGTTTCCCCCGTGACAACTTTTTTTTACACACACTCCTGCAGAGACCCATCTACGTCAATATTATCAGCACAAAACACTACAAACCTTACATCACATAACCATCTTCTCAACCGCTTATATTAGCAATGGATATGCCATTTCTTAACATGTTGATTTCAAAAAACTTTTATATATAAGAATCTCTTAAGGAGAAAATGTTTTCATGGTTATTGCAATATTTGTCGCAATATAGTGCTTTTCTCAGAAGATCCCCCCAAATAACTTTTCGTAACGGATTGCATGGGTGTGTAAGTCGACGAAGGAGCGGTGAGGAATAGAGTGCGAAGGGAGGGCGGGGCCATCCGGCTCCGTCTTTTTTTTTATCAACCCAAAACGGTGTGGTGGGACACGCGGCCCGGTACTTTTTCAGGGTCCCCATTCGTGGCGAAAAGAGTGGGGCCACCACTCCATACACTTCCTAAAAATGCCTTGTGTGTGTAGAGCAACCGAAAGAATGATTTATGGGACCCGAAACCGAAACCGGTCCCTCCCCCCTACGGGGTGCCGGAGAGCGACTGTGCCCTAAAAATGTGCAGTAGACCCTGCCTACGGAAACCTACCAGATACGAAAAGGGGGGAACCGATTCTCCGGTTCCCCCAACTGTTTCCTACTAGTTACAACTCCTGCCTACAATATCCGTCCTTTCTTGATCCGACTCAAAATCCCGTGGCCGCAAGGCCGTGCGGGTTCGACCCCCTCCTCCGGCACCATCTCTTCCCTAAACCTTTTTGCCAGAAGGCTTTATCTTTCCTCTATCCAAGCTCCCTCCAACCTCAACCCCGACTCGTATTACCAGCGGAAATCGGACTTGACCGGCCTGGTGTAAACCGAATATATTTGAGGGTTATGTGTCGGAGCCAGCGGGAACAGGGACGACGTGAGGTGCAGGCAGCGCCACCGGTAGAACGGGAGGAGGAGGGGGCATGACGGTCCCCATCCATTCTTTCCGGGATCTTCGGCATTCCGCGATGTCGCTGATCCTCCTGGCCGCCTTCGCAGGGATCGCCGGATGCGGGACCGACAACTCATCCACCGGTATGATCAGCCCGCCGGATTGGGTGGTGCTTCCCTCCGGCGGCCAGCACGCGACGTCCGCCACGCTGACCTACATCGCCAACGGCGGAAGCAGTTCCTGCATCGAATGCCACGGTGCGGACCTCTCCGGCGGGAACTCGACGGTTTCCTGCTTCGGAAACCCCTTGGGCTGCCATCATGGTCCGGTCGCAGACTGGGTCGTCTCCCCTCCCGCGGCCCAGAACCACGGCGTCGCCGCGAAGAAGGCGCCGGGCAGCTCCGGGTTCGCCTCCTGCCAGATCTGCCACGCGTCCGATTTCACCGGCGGAGGGGCCGGGGTCTCCTGCTTCCTCTGCCACACCCCCCCGCACCCCGACGACTGGCGGTTGTTCGACGTGTACAAGCATACCGACACCGACCAGGCGAACGCGCCGGTGTGCGCCCAGTGCCACCTCAACGGGAACAACTCGCCGATCGGAGCGCCGTCTCCCCCGGCGCCGGCCGGGACCTCGCCGGGATGCTTCAACAACACCCTGTGCCACGGGACGGACACCACCCACGCCGTTCCGTTCCTTGCCCACACCGGGGTGACGGAGGACACGTTCAACGACCCGTTCCCCGACGGGTGCTCCGCGTGCCACGCGATCACCGGCGTCTCGCCGAGTTCCGTGGCGCCCCTCTGCACGGTGTGCCACCAGGGCGGCTCGCCTCTCACGTCGCTCGACTGCACCTCCTGCCATGGGGACCCGCCGTCCGGCGCGGCGTATCCGGACGTAGCCGGCCAGCACGCCGTCCACGGTGCGCTGCCCGGGGTGGTGGAGTGCAACCCCTGTCACAACGGTCTGGATGCCGACACCCCGGAGCATTACGACCGTGCCAACGCGCGGTCGGGCAACGACGCGCTCCGGGTGCCCCCGGGGGACGTCGCGTTCCTGGGGTACGACGCGCAGTCCGGCACCGCATCCTTCAATGCCACGAACCGGACCTGCTCGAACGTGATCTGCCACGGCGGGCAGGCGACGCCCGACTGGCAGACGGCGACGGCCGACGCGATCGACGTCCCCAACGCGTGCCCGAGCTGTCACGTATCCGGCACGACCCAATACAACAGCTACTACTCGGGAAGGCACGACAGGCACATCACCGTATTCGGTCTCAGCGCGGAGACGTGCAAACTGTGCCACGACGAGGCGATGGTGAACGTGACGGGCCACTTCCAAAATCTGGCCACACCGACATTTGAGCAACGGCCTATCGAGACGATCCTCCCCGACGTCCGGTACAACGGTACGTCCTGCGATCCCAACAAGGGAGGGCTCACGGGATGTCACAGGAAAAAGGACTGGTGACGATGATATGGCGTTTCCAAAGGGGGCATAACATGGACGGCCCCCGTCTCCGGACTACGATCAAATCCGTCGTCGCGATCCTCTGCGCCGCCTGCTTCCTCACCATGAGCCTTGGATCCGCTTCCCGCGCTATCGCGGCCGACTCCTGGGAAACGTGGCCGATAAAGACGACCGTGCCCGGCGTGGCGCCGAATCCGGAAACGGATGCGAACGAGTCGGCCAAGGCCGAGGAAGCGGCGGGGAAGGAAACGGCGAAGGGAATATCCTCCGGAAAGACCTGGTGGATCGCGGCCGGGACCGCCGTGCTCATCGGGATCGGGATCGCGATCGCCGCCGGCGGAAGCGGAGGCGGAGGCGGCGGGCCGACGATAAACCCGGGCCACCATTGATGGCCCCGCAAAACGTCACGCCGCCGTTGCCGCCCAAAGTCGGGCGGGAACCAGGGACGAAGCCGGCTGGTTGACGACCGAGCGAACCGGCTGCATGAATTTCGCGTGAACGGACACGATTCCATCAAGAACGGGGGAGAATCCCCTGTTGGGAGCGGGTCGTCCTCCGTTTTTCGGTCACCAGGCGTCCGCCGCCCGCCGGAGATTCAAGCCCAGCACCTTGAGCATCACGGCAAACAGATCGGAAGCGAGCCGCAAAAGAGTCCGGTCCGTCTCGGAAGGGCGAACCATCGAGAAGACGCCCTGCCCCTTGAGGGTGAGATACCGCTCCGAGAAAACCCCCTCCAGCGAATCGAAGTCCCCGTGAATCTCTCGACCAGGCCGAAGGGGAGCGAGTCCAAGATACGCATTTTCCGGGGAGATGGATTGCCAGCTGCAAGGCATAGCTAGTCTTATTGATTCTGCCTCCCAGGTAAAAAACCCTTCCTGACCAAAAATAGCAAATTGCTCCGCTAATGTCGCAGTACAGACCAAGTCCAACAGATCCAGATGACAATCGTGCTCCGTTTCTCCCGAATCTGTCCCCTATCTGTCAC
>JBAUKK010000285.1:0-2113 GCA_049577645.1 Candidatus Deferrimicrobiaceae bacterium | reverse complement strand
GATATCGCCTTTTCGTATTCCTTTATGAACTCCAGCGCTGTTATGGATATGACAAGGTCGAAACTCTCATCCGGAAAGTCGAGGGATACGGCATCACCGACTGCGACATTCGTCAATCCCTTTGATCTCGCAATATCGAGCATTTTTTCCGACACATCTATCCCGGTAATATCTGTCTTATATTTCATCAGTTCCAAGGCGAAAATACCGGTCCCGATCCCTATGTCCAGGACCTTGTCTCCGGACTTTGGCGCTGCAAGCTCCAGGACGAGTTCTTTTTCGTAATAAAGGACATACTTCCCCAGCCTTGTTTTGAACCAGTTGTCATAATGTTCAGCGAAACCATCAAATGTTTGCATCGTGACTTACCCCCCGATCTTCATCACCATCCCACGGTGCGGGTTCCATCCAGCCTGCAGATGACCATGCGATGCGTTTGCCTCAAAAAGAACCGCATTCGACAGCCGGAGGAAAGGCGGGATATCCATAATGCTCACCGATTGGGGGGAGGTGTCCCAAGTGAAAAAAGGTGGTAGATGCTCGACAAAGAGAAGCCTTGGTGGCTTTTTTTACCGTGATGAAGGAGTTCACTGAGGCATGCACCGCGGCACGGTAGGGTGCTACTCCCCGAGGAGCGGACCAACTGGTTGCGAAATGGGAGCAGGAAACCGCGAGGGCTTGCCGTGAGACCCTCGCGGTGTTTGAGGAATATCCGGGGCGGTCTTCCGGGGCTGCCCTACCCTTTGCCTTGTCTCTTCTGCTTCTCTGCTACAGGTTTAGCTTCTGCCGTTCCTCATAGACCTGCTCGGCGGTGAGCTTCTTCCCTCGCAGGGCCTTTACCTCGGCGGCCGTGAACTCCTTGTACCCCTCCGGGAGCATCTTGCTGTTTCCCCAGCTGGCAAGGACATAGTTCAGCACCGCCGCGATCTCATCGTCTTTGAGCTTGTCTGCAAATGCACGCATCTTTCTTTTGTACGTCTTTCCCTCCACATCGATCTCGCCCTTGAGACCGTACAGGATCACCTTGACCATGTAGGTCCGGTCGGCACTAAGCAGCTTCGGTGCATGCCCGGCGAGCGGAGGGTAATAGCCCGAGGTACCTTCCCCGTTTGACTTGTGGCAAGCGAAGCACCGTTTATAAACACTGGCGCCGTCCGCTCCGGCCAGTGCCGTGCCGGTCAGAACGCATGACAAAACAATCCCGCCTATCACCATCCAGGTCTTTCGCATGGTCCCTCCGTACCCCGCGGATCGAATCGGGGTGGTTTGTTAGGTTGGAAGTTCATGATACCGTCTCCCGTAATCGGTTGGCAAGGAAACTACCGGTACAAAGCCCCCAAGGCCATCCATTTTTTGATAACCCCGACCATGGAATATGAGTATAGACGCATCATCTTTGAAAATTATTCGCGAAAGCACTAATAAATAAAGAGCCGATGGCCCCGTCCTCCGTGTTCATGGGTATGGAATTGCCGCTTCTTCCATGGGGGACTCGAACCCCCACAGGTTCCCCCATCACCCCGTCCGGGGGACACCGCGGGGCTTCCATTTTTTTAGCGACCTCGCTCGTCCGGACATCTCCGGGGGTAGAATAGAGTATGAGGATTCGATCGCCCAAGATACCGCCCTCTGTACTCACCGTCGGGCATTCAACCCGGAACCTTGGAGAATTCGTCTCTCTTCTTCTTGAAAACGAGATCTCGCGGGTCGTTGACATCCGGACCGTGCCCCGGTCCCGGCACAACCCCCAATTTAACGGGGAGACATTGCCGGTCGCGCTGGAAGCGGCGGGCATCAAATACCTGCATTTGCCGGAACTGGGCGGCCTTCGCCACTCCCGTGGCGACTCCCCCAACGGCGGCTGGCGTAACGCTTCGTTCCGGGGGTTCGCCGATCATATGCAGACGGAAGCATTCGCCTCCAGCGTGGAGCGGCTCCTGGAGCTTGCCAAGGAGGGACGGATCGCGCTCATGTGCGCCGAGGTGGTCCCCTGGCGTTGCCACCGCTCCCTGATCGCCGACGCCCTCGTGGCGCTGGGGATCCCGGTGGAGCACATCTTGGGGAAAGGCCCCCGCAAGATACACGCTCTTTCGCCGTTGGCCCGAGGCAAGGG
>JBAUKK010000284.1:0-4324 GCA_049577645.1 Candidatus Deferrimicrobiaceae bacterium | reverse complement strand
GACCTACACCGAGGAGAACCTTCGGTATTCCCAGACGATCCCCCTGACGATGTATGAAGAGATGAACTCGGGGAGCAATCTCCCCGCGCAGATCGACCTCTACGCCACCGAGGGGCAGGAATACAAGTTCCTCTTCGTCGCCAAGGGGGGCGGCTCCGCAAACAAGTCGTATCTGTTCCAGGAGACGAAGGCGCTCCTCAATCCCGAAAACCTCGAGAAGTTCCTGGTGGAAAAGATGAAGACGCTCGGAACGGCCGCCTGCCCCCCCTACCACCTCGCCTTTGTCATCGGGGGAACGTCCGCCGAGGCCTGCCTGAAGACGGTGAAGCTGGCCTCCACCGGGTACCTCGACAACCTTCCCGCGAAGGGGAGCGACGGCGGCCAGGCGTTCCGGGACCGGGAGATGGAAGACAGGATCCTGCAAGCCGCCTGCAAGAGCGGCTACGGAGCCCAGTTCGGGGGAAAGTATTTCGCCCTCGATGTCCGCGTCGTCCGCCTGCCGCGCCACGGCGCCTCCTGTCCGGTCGGGATGGGGCTCTCCTGCTCCGCCGACAGGAACGTCAAGGCGAAGATAAACATGGACGGCATCTGGCTCGAGGAACTCGAACGGAACCCGGGCAGGCTGATACCCGAAAAATATCGAAAGAAGCACGAGCATGGTGTCGTGAAGATCGATCTGAACCGGCCGATGAAGGAGATCCTCGCCGAGCTGTCGAAATACCCCGTCACGACGCAGCTCTCCCTCACCGGGACGCTCGTCGTCGGTCGCGACATCGCCCATGCGAAGATCAAGGAACGGCTCGACGGCGGCGAGGGGATGCCGCAGTACCTCAAGGACCACCCTGTCTACTACGCGGGCCCGGCCAAGACCCCCAAGGGGATGCCGTCGGGGTCCTTCGGACCGACGACCGCGGGCCGGATGGATTCGTACGTGGACCTGTTCCAGTCACGCGGGGGGTCCCTCGTCATGATCGCCAAGGGGAACCGCAGCCGGCAGGTGACCGACGCGTGCAGGAAATACGGCGGGTTCTACCTGGGCTCCATCGGCGGGCCGGCCGCGCTGCTCGCCGAAGAGAACATCCGGAAGGTGGAGGTCCTCGAGTACCCGGAGCTGGGGATGGAGGCGATCTGGAAGATCGAGGTCGTGGACTTTCCCGCCTTCATACTGGTGGACGACAAAGGGAACGATTTCTATCAGCAGATCGCCGGCTGACCGCCGGTGCACAGGCGTTCCGCTCGACACGCTACGCGCCGTAGTCGGGGACACGCCATAGGGGGAACATTCCTATATCGAGTGATACGTTGAGGAGTCTCCCCCCCCTTCTGCCCGCATCTCGGCGATTCCGGCGGCGAACGTGGTGCCGAGCATGAGGATGCCGATGACCGCCACCATCCGCCATCCGCCGTACCCGTAGGCGCGGCCGCTTACCGTGATCCCGATCGACCCCCCGAGGTAGTAGAACAGCACGTAGAGGGAGTTGGCGCGCCCCCTCCCGGCCACAAGCCTGCGGTTCAGCGACCCCGCGGCCGCGGCGTGCACCGCGAAGAAGCCGGCGCAGACCCCCGCCAGGCTCCCCACGATCGCAATCATCGAATGGAGGAAGGTGGCGAGGATCGCTATGGCGAACACTGCGGAGCCGGCGGCGATCGTGGCTCCGTTTCCGATCCGGTCGCTCAGGTTCCCCGCCAGCGGACCGATTACCACGCCGACGACGTACGAGAGATACACGAGGGTGATGACCTGTGTGGAGGCGCGAAAAGACGGCCCCGCGAGGTAGAAGGGAATGTAGTTGAATAGGGAAGAGAAGACGAAGAACGCGCTGAACGCGACGAAGTAGGTCCGGAGGAGCTCGCGACGCGACAGCAGCGCCAGAAACCCGATATTCTCTTTCTCCGGCCCCGCCCCGCTTTCCGTCCTGGGGAGGATCCGGGCAGCGGCCAGGATGGCAGAGGCAAGCAGCACGGAAGCGGTCACGAACGCGTAGCGCCAGTGGAGCGGCGGGTGTATCCAGCCTCCCAGGAGGCGTCCCCCCAGCCCTCCCAGCACGGTCGCGGAGACGTAGGATCCCATCACGACGTTGAGGCGTTCGGGCGGGAGACTTCGCACCAGGTACACCACGAGACACGTGGTAAGGGAGGGGATGAAAACCCCCTGCAGGAACCGGGCGCACACCAGCAGCGGCAGGCTCCTCGTGACGGCGCAGAACAGGCTGCACCCGACGACCATGAACCCGCCCGCAAACAGGATGGGACGGATGGGGAACGTGTCCACCAGCTTCCCGAAAGGAAGGGTGGCCAGTGCGATCCCGAAGATGACCGCGGAAATCGTAAGCGAGGCGTACGATTCGCTCACCCCGAACTCGGACCGGATCACGGGCAGGACGGGCTGGGTGATGTAGATCGTCAGAAACGTGGAGGAGACCAGGAAAAATATGATCGCCTGAAGACCGATGTGCCTGCCTGCCTTCATCGCGTTCCTTCGCCCCCCGTCAAGAGCAGGCAGGGACACACGGACGTTTCCGGCCCTCCCTCACGGGAGCAGGGTATTCACTTTCGCGGCCATGATGAAGTCGTTGCCGTGCAGACCGTGGATCTTGTGCGTCTGGAAAACGACGGTGCAGTAGCCCCATCCCACCGAGATGTCGGGGTGGTGCCCCTCCCCTTCCGCCAGGACGCCCACCTTCCCCGCGAACTCCATCGCCTGGGCGAAGTTCCGGAACCGGATCGTCCGCCGGATCTTCGTCGCGCTCTCCTCCAGCTCCCACCCGGGGGTTTCCCGGAGCAACTCCTCCGCTTCTTCCCGGGACATCGGGGATACGGCTTCCCTGCACGGTTCGCACTTTCTCGATGCAAGCCCCATGACGTCCTCCCGCCTTCCCCCCGATTGGGCCTCCGCCCCTTTTCCTTCGCTTCCAGCATAGCAACCCCGAAGGGACCGGGCGCGGATCCTGGAAGGAATGGAATGGTTCGGAATCCGGATCGATTCCTCACGGAACGGGGAAACGACCGGTTTTCATCGTGCGAAGCTGGCTTGCGAATTCGGCGGGGTCGCTCGTGGGAAGTCGGCAAACCCGGTTTTCGCAGACGTAGGCGGTCACCTGTCCGCCCGTCGCTTCCTTTCCCTCCAGAAGGGGGACGATCCGGGCGCAGCGGAGGAGTTCCTCCCCTTCCGTAACCAACGAGAAGATCCGGTTCGGCAGGAACTGGCGCCGGAACGCGTCCAGCAGGGGGGCCGCATCCGCCTTTTTCCCCTGCGGGGCGACAACGAGGACCTGCTTGGGCGTGTCGAGATAGAAATCGACGGCAAGCAGCATCTCGGAAAGGGCGGCGGGATTTGACCGCAGCGCTTCCGCCATGAACCGGAACGTCGTTTCCGCCCGTCTGCGATAACCGCCGTTCGTCGTGAATTCGTGGAGCCGCAGAAGGTTGAGGACCGCCACGGAATTTCCCGACGGCTCGGCGCCGTCGTACGCCGGCTTCTCGCGCACCAGCAGCGTCTCGTGATCGTCACGGGTCAGAAAAAATCCGCCATTGGCCCTGTCCTCGAAATGTTTCTCCAGGATACCGTCCAGTTCGACCGCCTTCGTAAGCCATCGCGGATCCCCGGCGGCCTCGTACAGGTCCAGGAGCCCGGCGATCAGGAACGCATGGTCTTCCAGGTACGCGTTGTTTTTCGCCTTCCCGTCCATGTAGGTCCGGTGGAGCCGGCCGTCGCGGCACAGGTTCGCGAGGAGAAACTCCGCGGCTCTGCCGGCCTGCCCGACAAAACGGGAATTGCCAAGGACGAGGCCGGCGCGCGCATACGCCGATATCGCCAACCCGTTCCAGGCGGACAGGATCTTCTCATCCCGCAGCGGAGGAGGGCGGCGGTTTCTTTCCCGGTACAGGATCTCCTTCGCCTCCGGCAGGATGGCGCGCAGTTCCGTATCCGGGGGTATTCGGTTTTCTGCGACGGCCGAAGGGGGATCCGGCGCATGCAGGATCGTCCGACCCTCGAAGTTCCCCTTTTCGGTCACCCCGTAATACCGGCCGACGATCCGGGAACGTTCCGGACCGAGCGCCGCTTCCAGTTCCTTCGGTGTCCATGTGAAGAAGTATCCTTCCTCCCGCTCGCCGTCCGGGGTGAGGCTGTCGGCATCCGTGGCGGAATAGAATGCCCCGCCGGGAGCGGTCATGTCCCGCTCGATGAAGCGCAGCGTTTCCTCCACGACCTGCGCGAAATCCTCCTCGCCCGTTGCCTGGTAGGCTTCCAGATAGGCGATGACGAGGAGGGCATTGTCGTAGAGCATCTTCTCGAAGTGGGGGACAAGCCACCTCTCGTCCG
>JBAUKK010000283.1:0-5445 GCA_049577645.1 Candidatus Deferrimicrobiaceae bacterium | reverse complement strand
GCGCCATCTGGCGCCGCGCCGCCCTTACCTGTTGAGCAACGTAAATCGAAATCGAAGGATGAACCCATGGAGCGAGTCCTTCTTTTCATCGACCGCTTGAGCCTTTGGACGGGAAAGGCCTTCGCCTGGTGCATCCTGATTCTGGCCTTTGCCACCAGTTACGAGGTCTTCGTCCGATACGCGCTTCGGAATCCCACCGCGTGGGCCTTCGACTTGAGCTATATCATGTACGGAACCATGTTCATGATGGCGGGGGCCTATGCCCTTTCCCAAAAGGCCCATGTGCGCGGGGACTTCCTCTATCGGCTCTGGCCCCCGCGCGTACAGGCGGCGATCGAGCTGGTGCTGTACTTTCTCTTTTTCTTCCCCGGGATGCTGGCCCTGGTCTACGCCGGGATCGTTTACGCAAACGAATCCTGGGGCTACATGCCCTATGGATTCACCGGACCGCCGGGGGAGGTAAGCATCAACAGTCCCGCGGGGGTGCCGGTCGCTCCCTTGAAAACCATTCTTCCCCTGGCCGCGTTATTGCTGGTGCTGCAGGGGATCGCGGAAACCATCCGCTGCGTCCAGTGCCTCAGGATCGGAGAGTGGCCGCCGCGCCTGCAGGATGTGGAGGAACTGGAAGTAGAACTCATCCGGAAACACAAGGAGGAAATGGAAGCCCAGATGCAGAAAGAGGAAGAGGAACGGGAATCGCAAAAAGCCGCCCGGCAGGGCGGAGAGGAAAACAAGGGCCCGAAATGACCGATCCCCAAGTCGCCATGCTGATGATGGGGTCGTTCATCTTCACGATCCTCCTGGGCTTTCCCATCTGCTTCACGCTGGTCGCGATGGGCGTGGGGTTCGGCTATTACGCCTACGCCACACCCGACCAGATGAGTCACCTCCTGCAGAACAATATCTTCGACCTTCTGGTGAACCAGACGTATTCCGTCATGACGAACGACGTGCTGACCGCGGTGCCGCTGTTTCTGTTCATGGGCTACATCATCGAGCGATCGAACGTCGTGGAGCGGCTGTTCTTCACCTTGAATATCGCAGCCCGCAAGGTGCCCGGCGCCATGGCCGTGGCGGCGCTGATCACCTGCGCGGTCTTCGCCACCGCCGTCGGCATCGTCGGCGCCGTGGTGACGCTGATGGGACTCCTGGCTTTCCCGGCCCTGCTGAAAGCCGGCTACGACGAGACGCTGTCCGCCGGCGTCATCTGTGCCGGCGGCTGTCTCGGCATCATGATCCCGCCGAGCATCCTGCTGATCGTGTACGGGGCAATCTCCGGCGTCTCCGTGGTACGGCTGTACTCCGCGGCATTCCTCCCCGGATTCCTGCTGGCCAGCTTCTATATCATCTACGTGATCACGCGGGCAACCATCAACCCCAAACTGGCACCGAAGCCGCCGAAGGAGGAGTGGGATATCCCGCGAAGGGAGCTGTGGACCAGGCTGGTGACCGGCGTCGTTCCGCTGGCCGTCCTGATCCTGGCGGTGCTCGGGTCCATCGTCTTAGGGCTGGCGACACCGTCGGAGGCTGCGGCGGTGGGTGCGGTCGGCGCCATCAGTCTTGCCGCGGCCTATCGCGAACTCACGTGGGAACGCCTGAAGCAATCGGTCTATCTGACGGCGCGCACCTCGGCCATGGTGTGCTGGCTGTTCGTCGGCTCCTGGACCTTCTCCTCGGTGTTTTCCTACCTCGGCGGCCACGAGATGATCAGGGAGTTCGTGCAGGGCCTGAATATTTCGCCCATCCAGTTCCTGATCTTGACGCAGTTCATCATCTTCCTTCTGGGCTGGCCGCTGGAATGGAGCGAGATCATCATCATCTTCGTGCCGATCTTTCTGCCGCTGCTGGACCACTTCGGGGTCGACCCGCTCTTCTTCGGTATCCTCGTAGCGCTCAACCTGCAGACCTCGTTCCTGACGCCGCCGATGGCGATGTCGTGCTATTACCTCAAGGGGATCGCGCCGCCGCACATCCAGCTGACGACGATTTTCAAGGGGGCGTTGCCGTTCCTGGCGATGGTCGTGCTCTGCATGGTCTGCATCTACGTTTTCCCGGTCATCGTAACGTACTTGCCGGACATCGTGTACGGCGTTATCAAGTAAGGACGAGCGACCCCCATGTCCCGCATGAAAACCGAGATGGATTCGACTCTCCTGAGCGCCGTCGAGGCGGCGGAGGCGATTCGCGCCGGCCGGATCACATCCGAAGAGCTGGTGAGCGCCTGTCTCGATCGCATCGCTTCGCTTGAGGAACGGGTCGGCGCCTGGGCGCACCTCGACCCCGATCTTGCCCTTACCCAGGCGCGCGAGGCGGACCTGGCGCGGAGGGAAGGCAAGGCGCTCGGTCCGCTCCACGGCGTTCCGGTGGGGGTAAAGGATATCTTCGACACGAAGGACATGCCGACCGAGGACGGCACGGTCTTGCACGCCGGACGCCGGCCGATGGAAGATGCCACCGCGGTCGCCCTGCTCCGCGAGGCGGGGGCGATCATCCTGGGAAAGACCGTCACCACCGAGCTTGCGGTCTACTCGCCGGGTAAGACCCGCAATCCCCATGACCCCGAGCGCACCCCCGGCGGGTCCTCGAGCGGCTCCGCCGCGGCGGTGGCGGCGTTCATGGCGCCTCTTGCCATCGGAACCCAGTCCAACGGATCGATCATCCGTCCGGCTTCCTACTGCGGAGGGTACGGGTACAAACCGAGCCACGGCTTGATCTCCCGGCATCGTGTGCTCCAGCAGTCGCGGCCCCTGGACCAGGTCGGCGTGTTTACGCGGACCATCGAGGATGCGGCGCTGATCGCGGAGCAGATGATGGCCTACGACGACCGCGATCCCGACACGCAACCGCGGGCGCGCCCCGCCCTCCTCAAGACGGCGGCCGAAGAGCCCCCGGTCAGTCCACGCCTGGCCTTCGTCAAGACGCCGGCATGGGACCAAGCCGACGAAGACACGAAAGAGGCGTTTGCGGAGCTGGTCGCGCGCCTGGGGGAGAATGCCGGGGTTTTCGACCTTCCGGGTATCTTCCAGGAGGCGGTCTCTTTGCACCGCACGATCATGGAGGCGGACCTCGCCAGAAGCTTCGAGCAGGAATATGCGCGAGGCAAGAAACGCTTGAGTCCCATCCTGCGGGAGATGATCGAGCGGGGGCAGAAGGTGCTGGCCGTGGAGTACAACCGCGCGCTGGGCCAGGTCCCGGTCTTCCGCCACGAGCTCGACAAAGTCTTCGAGTGGCATGACGCCATCATCACTCCCGCCACCACCGGCGAGGCCCCCGTCGGGCTGGAATCGACGGGAAGCCCGGTATTCTGCACACTATGGACCCTTTGCGGGATGCCCGCGATCACCCTTCCCTTGATGCAGGGTTCTCACGGCATGCCGATGGGTGTACAGTTGGTAGGGGCCAAAGGCGACGATGCCCGGCTGCTGCGAACGGCTTGCTGGCTCGCGAACTATTCCGGCGATCCGCGTCCATCGCGGAAGAAGACGGGGAAGCCGAAGAGGGACAGGCATTGACGAACGGTAACGATCGAGGGCGGGAAAGGAGGCAGCGGCACCATGGCTAACATCATCACGGGAGTGATCGCAGTGGCGATGGGACTTGTGTTCTTTCTGTATTACGCCCTCCGGATAAAATCCGTTATGCTCTGGATCATCATCCTCGGAGCCGTCATCATGCTGGTGTACGACTTTTACGAATCGATAAGGGAAAACAACAAACCACCTTCCGGCATTTGACCCCTCCCGGGGAGGGGAATCGCACCCCTGTATCCTTTCGCACAACCATCCCGTCGGGGGTCGTCCCGCGGCCCAGGGGATCCTCAGGCCACGCGGTCGCGGGGTTCCCGCCCGGCGAAAATGGCATCCAGATTGTCGAGCGCCCGGAATCCCATCGCGTCCCTCGTTTCCTTCGTGGCGCTGGCGATGTGCGGCATCAGGAACACGTTGGGCAGCTCCCGGTACCCCGGATGAATGTCCGGTTCGTTCGTGTAGACGTCCAAGCCGGCTGCCATGAGCTTCCCGGACTTTAGCGCCCGGATCAGCGCTTCATCGTCGACCACCGCGCCGCGGCTCGCGTTGATGACGATCGCCCCGTCCGGCAGGAGGGCGATGCGCTCTGCGTTGAGCAGCCGGAAGGTCTCCGGGGTGGACACGCAGTGGAGCGTCAGGAAATCGCAATGCGGCATCAGGTCCTCGGGGGTCGGATGATAGATCGCCCCGTTCTCTGTCTCCGGCGGCATTCTCCGCACATCGTGATAGTGAATCTCCATGTCGAATCCGCGGGCTCGCCGGGCGACGACCTGTCCGATCCGCCCGAATCCGAGAATCCCGAGCCGCTTGCCCGTCACCTGGGTGCCCACCATGAAAGCGGGGCTCCAGTCCTTCCACGCACGGGTGCGGACCAGCCGCTCCCCCTCGCTTGCTCGCCTCGCCGCACCCAGCATGAGCATCATGGTCAGCTCCGCCGTGGCGTCGGACAAAACCTCGGGGGTGTTCGTGACGATGATCCCTTTGGACTTGGCGGCCTTTGTGTCCACGTGGTCGTAGCCGACGGAGAAATTCGCAATGGCGCGCACGCGCTCGGGCAACCGGGCGATCACTTCCGCAGTAAACTTTTCCGTGTGGCAGGGAAGAATGGCGTCAACGTCCTTGGCACGTTCGATGATCTCGTCGCTGGAATAGAGGATGTCCTGGGGATTCAGGCGGGCGTCGTAGTCCCGTCGAAGGCGCGCTTCGACGGCATCCGGCAGCTTTCGGGTAACTAGGATAACGGGCTTCATATTCCCCTCCTCCGTACCTTTTATAATCCTCCCGGATATAATTATTTTTCTCTTCGATCCAGGAAGAAGCATATCGGATTCGATCCCCCGAAAGGAAATTTCTTTTTCGCAAGGGGGAATCCGCTGCCGTGCAAATCAAAACGAGTACCTTGGCGACAATGATATTGTGAAATCAAAAGGATCGTGTTACAGAATCGGGAAATTTCGGGATCCATACAACCCAATATCCGACACAGATCGACCTTTCGAGGAGAGGGGGGAACATGGATTTTCCCGGCGGACGCCATTTTCTTCAAATTCCCGGGCCCACGAACGCTCCGGACCGGGTCCTGCGTGCCTTGAGCCGGCCGACAATCGACCATCGCAGTCCCGAATTCGCCCGACTCTCTCTTGAAGTGCTCGAAGGTCTCAAGAGGATTTTCCAGACCTCCGCACCGGTCATCGTTTATCCGTCGTCGGGCACCGGCGCCTGGGGGGCTGCCCTCGTCAATACGCTTTCCCCGAGGGACAGGATCCTGATGGTGGAGACCGGGCATTTCGCCACATTGTGGCGAAACGTGGCGGTCGAACTTGGCCTGGAGGTAGAGTTCCTCCCCGGGGACTGGCGGCATGGCGTCGATGCGACGATCATCGAGAAAACGCTCGCCGGGGACGGAAAGCACTCGATC
>JBAUKK010000282.1:0-2441 GCA_049577645.1 Candidatus Deferrimicrobiaceae bacterium | reverse complement strand
CCACGTCCGGGTAGTCGGCGGAGGCGATCAGAAGCCCGTCCGGGGGGATGATTCCGACCAGCTTCCGGAACGACTCCTTGAGGTGGGCAAGGTCCCGGTAGATGTCGGCGTGGTCGAACTCGATGCTGCTGAGCAAACCGATGCGGGGGCGGTAGTGGAGGAACTTCGGACCCTTGTCGAAGTACGCCGTGTCGTATTCGTCCCCCTCGATCACGAAAAGAGGACCGCCGCCCACCCGGTAGCTCACCGGGAAATTCCTCGGGATCCCGCCCACCAGGAAAGAGGGGTCCGCCCCCAGGGCGAAGAGGGACCAGGCCAGAAGCGACGTGGTGGTCGTCTTTCCGTGGGTCCCCGCCACCACGATCGACTCTTTTCCCTCCAGGAAGAGGTCGGCCACCGCCTGCGGCATCGAGAGCGTGGGAAGTCCCCGGCGGGCCGCTTCCCTGGCCTCCGGGTTGTCCCGCGTGACGGCGTTTCCCACGACGACGAGATCGGCATCCTCCGGGATGTTGCCGGGTGCGTACGGCGTGCGGAGCGGGATGCCCAGCGCTAACAGTTGCGTGCTCATGGGAGGATAGACGTCGGCATCGGACCCGGTCACGCGGAACCCCTTTTCCTTCAGCATCCCCGCAAGCGACGCCATCCCCACGCCGCACACCGCGATCAGATGAATGTTCGTCATCCCTTTTGCAACGCCTCCATGACCGTGTCGTGGATCGCCGGCCTAAGCGTTTTCAGCCGCGGGTTATCCTGGCCGTAATACACCCGGTTGGTCAGAAACGCCACCGTGATCTCCCGGGACAGGTCGATCCAGAGGGAGCATCCCGCGTATCCCAGGTGGCCGATCGAATCTCCCGGGAAATGACGACCGGCCTGCGACCCGCCCTCCTTCCCGGAAGTCGGGGTATCCCATCCCGGGGTATAGGAGCATTCCGGGGGCGTTTCGACTTTCGCCGTCATCTCCCCTGCCGACCGCCGGGTGAGCACCCTTCCCTCCCCCCGACGTGCCCGGAGGATTTCCCGTGCGAAAAGAAACAGGTCGTGCGCGGTGGAAAACACCCCCGCGTGCCCCGCCACCCCCCCCATCGCCGCCGCGTTCTCGTCGTCGACCTCCCCCACTTTCTCCCTGCCCCGCTCCTCCGAATGCCCGGTCGACATCAGTCTCCCCGTCTCGCATTCGCTCATCGTAAGGAGAGGCAGGTAGCCGGTGTCGCGCATCCCCAGAGGGGCGGCAAGCTCCCGCCGAAGCAGGCGGTCGAGCGTCGTAAACGACGCCGCCTCGATCACCCGCCCCAGGAGGAGGAAATCGAGGTCGCTGTACACGCATGCGGTCCCCGGCGGGGACTCCAGGGGAAGGGACAGGACGGAAGCCACGATCCGGTCGTGCCCCTCCGCCGTTCCCCACATTTTTCTGCCTTCCTTCTCCTCGGTCTCCCGCAATTCGCGGTAGAAACGACGGTACGCCGGCAGACCGGAGGTGTGGCACAGAAGGTGGCGGAACATGATCTTTTGAAACCCCGGGTCGATCGAGCGCACCGGGAGGACTTCGGAGACCTTCCCGTCCGGCGACAGGGTCCCCTGCTGGACGAGGAGGTAGAACAGCGAGGCGACCAGCGGCTTGGTCACGGAAGCGATGTCGAATATCGAGGAGAGGCCGGCCTCCCCCGCCGATCCGTGAAGGAGTATCTCCTCTCCCCGGGCCACCAGGAGAACGGCGGCCTGGTACGCCCTCTCCCCGGCGCCTCGCCGGAGCAGCTCCAAAGCCTCGCGGAAACGGTCCGTGTCCCCCCGGATCTCCGGGGTCACGTCGCCGCCACCGGGGACTCGAGCAGGAACAGCCGTCCGCGCGCGTCGATCCTCGCCCGCACGCCGAACGGCAGGGGGTAGTTCGGACGGGTGTGGCCGGCGGGAAACCCGTACCAGACGGGGACGGACAGACGTTTGCCGGCGGATGCGAAGACCTTTCGGATCTCTTCTTCCTTCTCGAGTTTCACCGGGGCGATCTTCGCCGCCACGATGCCGCTGATCCTCCGCAGCCGGCCGGACTGGACCCACTGCGTGAGCATCCGGTCGATCCGGTAGGACGGCTCGCGAACGTCCTCCAGAAACAGGAGCGCCCCGCGGAAATCGGGCTCATACGGCGTTCCCAGGAGTGCGGTGAGCACGGAGAGACACCCGCCGGTGAGAACCCCCTCCGCGGCGCCGCCCCGCAACCTCTCGCACGGCAGACCCCAGGGCTCCCGCGGGCTTACGTGTCCCCCCACGAGCCGGACAAATGCCTCGAGCGCGTTCCGGTCGGGCCTTACTGCCAGGTCCGCCGTCGCCGCCATCGGGCCGTGGATGGCGGCTGTGCGAAGCCGGGTGGAAACGTACGCCAGGACCGCCGTGAAGTCGCTGTACCCGATCAGGAGCCTTGGATGCGCTGCGGCCCGCCTCCAGTC
>JBAUKK010000281.1:0-3580 GCA_049577645.1 Candidatus Deferrimicrobiaceae bacterium | reverse complement strand
CTGTGGAGCAGAGCAGGTGCGATTTTATCGGTTATAATTCAACGGATAGTTTACCGTGAGGGGTCATTTGGAATTCCGATTGCCAATTCATATACGCTGGGACGTAGATTTCCGGGGCCGGGTAGGGCGGCCCAAACGGATCGCCCGGCAGATCCGGGAGATCGCGCCGCAGGTCGTGGAGCTTACGTTCGAGGGTGACAGGGGGATTTCGGAACTTTCCGCCATCTTCACCGAAATCCACAAGATTCATCCGAAGGTGGAAGCGACGGTGGGGCTGACCGCCAAGGCCACCGCGGCCGCCCGGTGGGGGTATCCTATAACCTTCCTCTGGGCCTTCGAGGGGGGGGAGACGTTTTCTCACTGCATCCCCAGGGACGCGCGAGCGGTATCGTTTACGCCAGCAGAGGAAACTATACACTTGCTGCCGAATATTCTCGAGGATTTCGCGGAGAGTACGGCAGAAGAGTTGCATCTTCCCAACGTAAATGCCGTCCGCGCCCTCGCGGCGAAGGGTCATATCCCGGTCCCCCGCGCCGAACAGATCCGGGAGGTGTCGGAGAAAATCACGCGCTCCCCGGTTCCTTTGAATGGAAAGCGGCTCGTCGTCCACGATTTCTTCCTCTGCCGGACCCTGCGGGAAGTCTTTCCGGACGAGGGGGGAAAGCGCGTCGAGTTTCCCGGCTGCGAGGCGGGGACCCGGCTTGCCTACGTGGACTGGGACGGCAACGTCTACCCTTGCGACTCCATCCCCATCCGCCTGGGGAATCTCCTCGAGACGCCCTTCGAACGAATCTGGGGGTCGCCGGCGCGGATGCGAGTCGTCGAGGCGATCCACTCGGTGCCCGTCGATTGCGATTCCTGCATGGCCCATAGCGGCTGCCGAGGATTGGCGCACTTCGCCTTGGGTAAATTCGACGCGAGTGGCGCCGCCGGCGTAGAAGAAGGGACTCCCGAACCCTTGCCCAAAGCCAAATAGGGGTGTTCCTGCCACTGCGGATCCGGCATTGAATCCAGAAAGCGGATCGTGTTCTAATTCGGTGGTTGATATATCGGGAACCCCCCCCAAGATAGAGGAGAAAAAACGTGAATCGATCTCTATTGCGAAATGTCCTGTTCCTGACCATCGCCGTTGCAGCGCTTGGCGTGTCGGCATGCTCCCAGCAAAAACCGAAAAATGAAACGGTGGCCGAGGTAAACGGCGACGCGATCCGGGTGACCGAGCTTCGGGAGTTCCTCGGTATGCTCGGTGGGGTGACCCCCGTTTCGGGAATCACGGCGGAGCAGAAAAGCCAGTCCCTCGACCGGCTGATCGCGGGCCGTCTCCTCGCCCAGGACGCCCGGGCGCAGGGGTTGGACAACACGGACGAATTCCGGAACGCCAGGGAAGGGAGCGAGCAGACCGCCCTGATCACGGCGATCTTGCGGAAGGAGATCGACTCCAAGGCGAAGGTATCCCGGGAGGAAGTTCAGGCCGAGGCGAAGAAGATAATGGCTGCGGACAACACCCTTTCCGACAATACCGCGAACGTCCAGGCGGGGCGCTCGATTTCCCGGGCGAAGATACGGAAAGTCCAGGAAGAATTGATCGATGCCGCGAAAAAAGAGTTCCCTGCCACGATCCACCAGGAGATGGTGGAAAAGATCGTCGGTGGCGCAACGGTTCCGGACAATGCCGTACTGGCGACCGCCGCCGGCGACAATATCACCTTCGGGGAGGTGAGAGAGGATCTGGAGCGGTCGATGGGGGGGATGCACGGCGGGCAGTCCGTCGCCCGCAACCCCGTGGCGATCAACCGCATGCTGACCCGGGAAGCCACCGCCAAATCACTAACCGCCTACGCGAAGAAGCAGGGGATCGATGGGTCCGATTGGCACAAAATCACCCGGGAGGATATCGAGAGGACGATCCTCATCGATCTGCTGGCGGCGAAGATCATGGCAGACGAGGCCCCGGTAGGCGACGAGGAGGTCGATGCCTATTACAAGGAGCACACCGAAATGTTCGTCCAGCACGGGAAAAAGGTTCCCCTGATGGTGGTCCGGGAGCAGCTTCGGGGATTCCTGCGCAGCGAGAAGCGCAAATCCGCGATGAATGACTATATCGAGGAGTTGAAGAAGAAGGCGACGATCAAGGTGAACGAGAAGGCGCTGGGCGACGTGTAGGGGAATTTCGATGGGGCGCAAGGTCCGCACGGTTCTCCTTTTCGCCGCCGGAGTTCTCCTTCTGGTTGGCGGGCCCGCGTTGGCTCAGGAAAAGGAGACGCCTCCGGCGAGGAAAGAGACAGGTGTCGCGGAAAGCGTCCCGTTGTTTGAGACAGGGATCGTCGCGCCCGCGTTTCGCCTTGCGGCAGTGTCCGGGGCGTCGTATTTCTATGGCGGGGAAGGAAGCGGGAAAACGCTTCTCCTCGCCTTTTTTTCCGTGTTCTGCGACCCGTGCCGCGACGAGCTGGCGGTCCTCCAGAGGATCCAGAAAAGGTACGGAGGCCGCGTGGAAGTGATAGCCATCTGTCTGGATGGGGATATCCTGAAAAACACGGTCGCCGGGTTCGCGAGGCAGGAAGGGTACACCTTCCGTGTTCTCCTTGATGAAGTGACTGACCGACAGGTGTTCCGGGTCGCGGATGCGTACCGGGTGACGGAGATGCCCACCCTGTACCTCGTGGACGGGCTGGGGACGATCGCATTCGCCGGGACGGGCCGGGTCCCGGAGGATACGATCGAAAAGGCCGTCCAGGCCGCTCTGGCCAGGTGAGGAAACCCAAGTGTTGCGTTTCATAATTATGCCTGCATTCGAGCGCCGCTGCATCCGCCCCGGCTGCGTTGCGCTCCTTGCGCCGTACTTAACAGTACGTCTCAGTCGCGCGCCTTCCCGGACCGGCGCATCGACGCTCTCGGTGCCGTGTCGAAAACAAATACCTCGCCACAATTATGAAGCGCAGCACTAAGCATGGCCGGTTCGCCCCGATTCCTCCTTTTCGACCCGACGGGCGACTCGTGGCCTGCGATCACCCTCCCGCAGGTGGCGTTCGCGGGGCGCTCCAACGTCGGCAAATCGTCCCTGTTAAACGCCCTGGTGGGGCACTCGCGGCTTGCCCGCGTCGGGAAGACGCCCGGCAGGACGCGCGGGATCGCGTTCTTCGAGATCGAAGGGATGTTCGTTTTCGCCGATCTTCCGGGGTACGGGTTCGCGAAGGTTTCCCGGACGGAGCGCGAAGGGTGGAAGAAGCTCGTGGAGGGGTATTTTTCCGGCTGCCGCCTGCTGCGGAAGGTCTACGTCCTGGTGGATATCCGGAGGGGGCCGCAGGAGGACGAGGAGATGCTCGCGGAATATCTCGCCTCCCACGGCGTCGCGTACCGGTTCGTGGGCATGAAAGCCGACAAGGTCAAGCCGAGGGAGATCCCGATTCTTTTCTCGCACTTCTCGGGGCCGTCGTGGCTTGCGCGGGGGGGGCCTCCGGTGCTCGTCTCGGCCAGGACACGGGCAGGGATCGACCTCCTCTGGCGGGATATCCGGGCGGTTTTTTCCCCTTGATTTCAACGCGGGGAAACGATACGATTTCCGGGTTCTAAACCGGCTCAA
>JBAUKK010000280.1:0-5346 GCA_049577645.1 Candidatus Deferrimicrobiaceae bacterium | reverse complement strand
GCCGTTGCCCAGGGGCGGCTGGCCGCCGAGGCGATCGACGGGTACCTGCGGACCGGAGAGGTGAAACGGCCCGGCCCCTCGTTCGTCTGCCGGCGCGACGACTTCGGCCCCGTCCCGGACACGCTGTACGAGGATGTGAAGCGGATTCCGCGCCGCGCTACGGCCCAGCGCGCGGCCGGGGAACGGAGGATCGACTTTCGGGAGGTGGAGGAGGGCTATTCCGAGGAGGAAATGAGGGAGGAGGCCGTCCGGTGCATGGAGTGCGGCTGCAAGGCTCTGTATACGTGCGACCTCCGCAGGTACGCGGTCGAATACGACGTGAATGTCGGGGGTGTAGCCGGCCAGGCCCGGCGTCACAAGGTGGATGACAGCCATCCGTTGATCGCCTACGACGCCAACAAGTGCATCCTCTGCGGCCGGTGCATCCGCGTCTGCGAGGATGTCCTCGACCGGCCGGTACTCGGCTTCGTGGGAAGGGGATTCGACACGACAGTCAAGCCCGCCATGGGACGGCCTCTCGCCGAGAGCGCCTGCAACGCCTGCGGCGCGTGCGTCGAGTCCTGCCCCACGGGGGCTCTTACGGCCAAGCTTCCCTACGGGCGGCAGGGGCCGTGGCGGACGACCCGAATCCCCTCGGCGTGCGGCTTCTGCTCCCTGGCGTGTCCGCTGGACCTGCACGTGGTGACGGACGGCCTGCTGTGGGCGGCTTCCCCCGTGGATGCCCTCGGCAGGAAGGGGGACCTGTGCGCCAAGGGCAGGTTCGGAACCGGCCTGCTCCGGTCCGGGGACCGGATCCGCACTCCCCTGGTCCGGAAAAACGGCGGGCTGGAGCAGGCCCGTTGGGAGGAGGCGCTGCGGGAAGCGGCGCGACTCCTTTCGGACTGCCGCCGCCGGTACGGCACCGGATCGATCGCCGTCCTGACCGCCGACCGGATGACATGGGAAGAGAGCTACCTCGTCGGGCGATTCGCCCGGGGGGGTCTGGGCACCGATCACGTCGGCAGCTTCGGCGCGTTCCGCCGCGGCGGACCCCGGCGCGACCTGGACGATTTTCTCGGCCGGACCGCTTCCACCTGCCTCCTCGAAGACCTGGACGACGCGGACGTGGTCGTCGTGGTCGGGGCCGATCCCGGCACGACCCATCCGGTGCTCGGCATGAAACTTCGGCGGGCGGCCCGGAAGGGCGCTGCCATCGTGGTGGTGCATTCGAGCGAGATCGACCTGGTCCGCCCTGCGACCCTATGGCTTAATCCGCGAAGGGGAACGTCGGGAATCCTGCTGGCGGACGTCCTGCGTCGGATCCTTGCGAGCGACGCGATCGACGAGAGGTGGGCGGGCGACGGCGGCGACGAACGGGAGGCGCTCCGGGATCTGCTGGAAGGCGCCGCCCCGGGCGGAGCGCAAGAAACGTGCGGCGTCGACCCCGGGAAGGTCGAGGCGCTGGCGCAAGCCGTAATCGGCGGGAAAAAGGTGCTCGCCGTATACGACCTGGAGGAAACGGCCGAACGCTCGGCGGGCGATCTGGCTCTCCTGGCCCGCATCCAGGCGGCGACCGGGCATCTGGTTCCGCCCGCCGGAGGTCTCCTGCTGCTCGGGAGCGACGGCAACGCGGAAGCGGCCAGGCCGGCGATCGGGGGGAAGACGGACCTCATGGGTGCCTTGTCTGCGGGGCGGATCCGGGGAGCCGTGGTCCTGCTCGATGACCCCCTTTCCGAACCGGAGGGAGAGGACCTCCTGGGCGGCCTGGAGACGCTTGTCGTTGCGGACCATTGCTGGACGCGCACGGCGAAGGCCGCGCAGGTCGTGCTCCCGGCATCGACCCTCGCCGAAACGAAAGGGACCGTGGTGCGCTTCGACGGAACGCTTTGTCGGGTGGAGAAGGCGTGCAGCCCCCCCGGCGGCCGCACGACGGCCGAGATGATCCGTGATCTCGCGGAGGAGATCGGCTGCAAGATCCCGTCGGCCCGCCCCGACGCGATCCGCGCGGACCTTTTCCGAACGCCGGGGAGTTCACCCGACGACGCGGGGAGGAACCTCGTCCCGCGAACGCTCGACATCCGGACGGTCCACCTGTCCGGAAAAGCCGGGTTGCCGGCCCGGCGTTCCTATGCCACGATAGAAGAGGCGGTGCGCGGCAGGCTGGCGGGCCGGGTATAGGGAAAGGAGCTGTCCGGTTGCCGGATCGTTCCCTGCGGGAAGAAGAGCTTCTCGTTCGCGTCGGGTGGATCGTCAAGGTCCGGTGGCTGTTCCTGGCGGTCCTGGCCGTCACCATCGTGGCCGGCCGCTACATGTTCGGGATTCGATTCCCCGTCGGCAGGGTCCTCCTTGTGTGGGCCGTCATCCTCCTGTACAACCTGGGCTTCGATCTGTATTACCGGCTCCGGAAAAGCGAGTCGGTCCCGGATCTCACCTATAGCCGGATCGAGACGTATCTGCAGATCGGAATGGATCTTCTGGCCCTGACCTTCCTCATCCATTTTACCGGGGGGGCCGAGAACCCGTTCATTTACTTCTACCTGTTTCATGCGATCCTGGCCAGCATGCTTCTTCCGCGCGCGGAGGTATGGCTCCTGGGCCTCGTCTCCTACTGCATGTTTCTCTCGGTCGTCGCCCTGGAATACCTCGAGGTTGTCCCCCACTATCAACTGGAAGGACTGTTCCTCCACTCCCGTCACGGGAACCTCCTGTTCCTGTCGGTGGTGAGCCTGGGCCTGTTGATCACGATGGTCACCACCATCTACCTGTCCTGTACGATCGTCAACAGCCTGAGGCTCCGCGAGACGAAGCTGGTGCTGACGCGGAACATGCTGGAGAAAAAGTCGGGAGAGCTGGCGGAGGCGAACGCGAAGCTGGTGGAACGCCAGAAGCAGCTCGTCCAGGCCGAGAAGCTTGCCTCGATGGGGCAGCTGGTGTCGGGCATCGCGCACGAGATCAACAATCCCATCCAGTTCATCCAGGGGAACATGCAGATTCTCCGGGAGGCGATCCGGGACATCCTGCCCGTCCTGGACGCGAAGGGAGAAAAGGACCGCGGCCTGAAGATCGCACGGCTCCCGTACCCGTTCTTCCGGGAACAGGTCCAGGTCCTCCTCAAGGACATGGGGGACGGCGCGGCGCGCATCGGCAACATCGTCCGGGACCTGAAGACGTTTGCCCGCCGGGACGAGGGCCGGCTCGACGAGAAAGTGGATGTGAACCGGATGGTCGAAACCGCGACCCGGCTGGTGCACAACAAGATCAAACGCTATCGGCTGGAGCAAAGCCTGGCGGAAGGCTTGCCTGTGCTCAAGGGGAGCGTAATCCAGCTGGAGCAGGTGGTGGTCAATACGCTCATCAACGCGGCCGAGGCGGTGGAAGATCGTCCGGACGCCTGCATCCGGATCGCCACCCGGCTGGAAAACGACGGCGGACAAATCCGACTGTCCATCTCCGACAACGGCCCGGGGATGACCGAAGAAGTCAAGGATCGGCTGTTCGACCCGTTCTTCACAACCAAGCAGCGCATCGGCGGTACCGGGCTCGGCATGTCGATCACCTACGGAATCATCAAGGAGCACGGAGGGTCGATCGAGGTCGATAGCCGGCTCGGCCGGGGGACGACGTTCCATTACATCCTGCCGGTGGCCCGGAGCGCGCAGTGAACCGCATTTTGATCATCGACGACGAAAACGCCGTCCTGAACTATTTCAAGGTGCTGCTGCTCCAGACGGAGCGCTTCGAGGTCGAGGTGCTCGCCGACAGCACGAAAGCGTTCCACACGATCGATTCGGGGAGATTCGACCTTTTGCTCCTGGACATGGACATGCCCGGGGTGACGGGTAAAGAGGTGCTGCAGTACGTGCGACGGGACCATCCCGAGATGGAAGTGGTGATCATCACCGGAGTGGAGGACGTGGAGCTGGCCGTCGAGTCGATGAAGATGGGGGCCTACGACTACCTCTGCAAGCCGGTGGACGACAGCCGTTTGCTTGCCACGCTGGACCGCGCGCTGGAGCGGTCCAGCCTGCGGGGGGAGATCGACAAGCTGAGGGACCAGATCGGCCTGGAGGGACTTCGGCACAAGGAGGAGTTCCGGGGGATCCTGACGCAGGACCGGAAGTTCCTGCGAACGCTCCGGAAGGTCGAGCAGATCGCGGAGAGCGACAACAACGTGTTGATCTGGGGGGAAAGCGGCACCGGGAAGGAGCTGGTGGCGAGGGCCATCCACCGGATCGGCAGGCGCCGCGACAAGCCGTTCGTCGCCGTGAACGCCGGGACGTTCGCGTCCGAACTGTTCGCCTCGGAATTCTTCGGCCACGACAGGGGGGCGTTCACCGGAGCGGCCAGGGACAAGGCGGGATTGTTCGAGGAGGCGGACGGCGGAATCCTGTTTCTGGATGAAATCGGCGAGCTCGAGCTGCCGGTCCAGTCGAAACTCCTGCGGGTCCTGCAGAGCGGCGAATACTTCCGGCTGGGCTCCACCCGGGAACGGGGGGCGGACGTCCGGGTCATCGCCGTGACGAACAAGAACCTGGAAACGGAAATCGAGCGCGGACGATTCCGCAGGGACCTGTATTATCGCCTCAATATCAGCTCGATCTACCTGCCGCCGCTGCGGGAGCGGAAGGGGGACGTGGAGCTGCTCGCCCACCATTTCCTCGATAAGCACGGCACGTTGAACGACAAGTCGATCGCCGGAATTTCCGACGACGTGATGAGCATGTTGGAGGCGTACGACTACCCGGGCAATGTCCGGGAACTGGAAAACATCATCGCCGGCGCGGCCGTGCTGGAGAACGGACGCACGCTGTCCCGGCGCAGCCTGCCGCCGTATCTTGTCAACGCGGTCACCCGTGGGGGATTGTCCGTTCCCCGGGAGGTCAGGAAATCCCTGGCCGAGCTCGAGGCGGAACACATCCGGGTTGTCCTGGAACACGCGGGCGGGAACCGGACGGCTGCGGCGGCCATCCTGGGCATCTCGCGGGTCGGTCTTCTCGCGAAGATGAGGAAGTACGGCATTGACGTGGAACCGCCGGGAAGAGGGGGTGGCCGGCGCCCGGCCCGGGACGATCCCGCCGGGAACGAACCGCCGTGAGGCTGGATCGGGAACCGGCGCCGCGGTTCACCCGTTCCAGCGGTAACCAACCCCGAGGACGAAGATATCGCTGTAACGGTTGTTATCGGTCTCGCCCCGGATTCAGTGGACCCGGCAGAGCCAGGCGTCCGAAACCCTGTTTGCTGCAGGAAGCGATAGCACTCCCGGCAAGAATAAAGGAATTATCGCTTCTGTGCGCCCGCGCGATCAACGCACCCAGGTCGGCTTCCACCAGTGATCGATGTTCTGAAAAGGATCAGATCCCTTCGGGG
>JBAUKK010000279.1:0-19215 GCA_049577645.1 Candidatus Deferrimicrobiaceae bacterium | reverse complement strand
CGTGCCCGAGACCGATCAGCAGCGTGCATATCAACAGAAGCAGGAAGGTAGTCCGGCGCGGGGCCACGTAGGCGGTAAAGAGCAGGGGAATCAGATAGAACAGCCAGACGGCGATTCCGGTCGGCCTGTAGAAGTCAAAAAGGAAAATAACGGCCGATAACAGGAGGGATAATCCGAACACCAAAGAAACTTTGCGGTTTTTTCCCCGGCTCATCATCTCCCCGTTTCGGGATGCATCGAAGGGTAATCCCCACTTTTAATTTTCAAATATAGCATATTTATTGTTTTCCATTCGATCCGTCGGCACCTCGTCGGCTTACCCGTCCAGGGAACGCGGGGAGGTTTCTTGTCCGTTCCCGGCCGGCGTGGCATCATAGGTGCGGGGAATACCCCGGGAGGGCATGATGTCGGCAAACCGGAAGTTTCCATCGTTGTCCGTACTTGCGGTCCTTCTCGCCAGCGTCATCGTCGGGACATCCCCGACCTTTCCATACGGCATGGATGCGGAAGCGCTTTCCCCTGGCCTGTTTCCGTCCCCGACCGTCCTGGAGAGCGCCACAGAGCATACCCTGGAGGTGAATGTCGTCGAGAAAAGCCGCTTTTCGGAGATCCTGGACACGACTCTCTTCACCATCGACGAGCGTGGAATCAAGGTCAGACAGTTCCTGATGGCGCTTTTGGTCTTCGTGGCGGGTCTTCTTTTTCTCAAGCAGGGCATCCGACTGTTCCGGAAGCGGGTATTGCCCAAAACCACACTGAAGCCGAACGAGGCGGTTACGCTCACGAAGATCATCTATTACTTCGGGGTCCTTATCGTTGTCCTGTTTTCCATGCGGATGGTCAATCTGCCGATCACGGCGTTTGCTTTCGTGGGAGGCGCGCTCGCCATCGGTGTCGGTTTCGGCGCCCAGAACCTGCTCAACAATTTCATCAGCGGGTTCATCATCATGGCGGAACGGCCGATCCGCCTCGGCGACCTGATCGAAATCGAGGGAAGTTTCGCGAGGGTCGAGGATATCGGCCCGCGCTGCACCCGCATCCGGACCGCGGACAACATCCACATCCTCGTCCCGAACAGCAGTTTCCTCGAGAAGAATATAGTGAATTGGACCCTGTCCGACCAGAAGGTGAGGGCACACGTGGATGTCGGGGTGAGCTACGGGTCCCCGGTCCGCGACGTCGAACGGCTTCTGGTGAAGGCGGCGAGGGAGAACGAGAAAGTGCTTCGGGAACCGGAGCCTTTCGTGCTCTTCCGGGATTTCGGGGACAACGCCCTGACCTTTTCCCTCTACTTCTGGGTCAGCATGGAGACGATGGCGGAGCGGCTTCGACTGGAGAGCAACATCCGGTTCCGCATCGATGACCTGTTTCGGGAGGCCGGGATCGTCATTGCGTTCCCGCAGCGGGATATTCACCTCGACACGACCCGGCCGCTGGAGCTCAAGGTCGTCGATTCGGGCGGATTTCCGAAGAAGAACGAAGAGGGCTGAAGGGAGGGACCCATGGCGAGGGTGCTTGCCCCCGATGACCTGTACAAGTGCTGCGATGAGCGCACGTTCGACTTCCGTACGACGGGCGACGTCCCGCCGCTGGACGGGATCATCGGGCAGGAACGGGCGCTTACCGCCATCGACTTCGGCCTGAACCTTCCCAGCACGGGGTTCAACATATACGTGCTGGGGGAAAGCGGCACGGGAAAGACGTCGGCGATCCGCTCCTTCATCTCGAAGAAGGCGGAGCAGGAGGAGGTTCCGCCGGACTGGTGCTACGTCCACAACTTCCGGGATCCGACGGAGCCGATCGCGATGTCCCTCGCCCCGGGCCGGGGAATCGCGCTCCAGAAGAGCCTGGCGGAACTGATCGCCTCCCTCAGGGTGGAAATCCCGAGGATCTTCGAGTCAAAGGAATACAAGAAACAGAACAACGTCATCGTGGAGGAGTTCCAGTCCCGGCAGAAGGACCTCTTCTCTCCCCTGGAGCGGGAGGCCGAGGAGAAAGGATTCAAGGTTCGCCCCGCGATGGGCGGGTTCTCCATAGTTGCGGTAGGCGAAACGGGGGAGCCTCTCACGGAGGAGGAATACAATTCCCTGGGCGAGGAGGCGAGGGGGGCTTTCCTGGAAAACGGGAAGTACATCCAGGAAAAGATCGATGACGTTAAGAGAACGTTGAAGGAGATGGAGAAAACGACGAAGGGAAAGCTTCGGGAACTCGGGCGATCCGCGGCCCTTGCGGTGCTCGGTCCCCTGATCGAGGAGATCCGGGGCCAATACGGGGACGACGAAAAACTGATGATCTTCCTGGACGGCGTAAGGGAGGACATCCTCGAGAATATCGAGGACTTCAAGGCGCCGCCCGATGAGCCTGCCGCGGCGACGATGTCTTTCCTGAAGATGCCGAGGCAGGAGCCGGATTTCCAGAAGTATACCGTGAACGTGATCGTGAACAACGGAGACCGGAAAGGCAGCCCCTGCGTATTCGAAAGCAACCCCACCTACTACAACCTCTTCGGCAGGATGGAGCACAGGTTCCAGTACGGAACCGCCTTCGCCGACTTCTCCTTGATAAAGGCAGGGGCCCTGCACAAGGCGAACGGGGGATTCCTGGTGATCAACGCGCAGGATCTCTTCCGGAATCTCTTTTCCTACGATGCCCTGAAGCGGGCCATCCGGAACGGCGAGGTGAAGATCGAGGACGTGTGGGAACCGTACCGGCCCGTCCCGACGGCGATGATGAGGCCGGAGGCGATCCCCCTCGAGGTGAAGGTAATCCTGATCGGCAATCCCGAAATCTACTACCAGCTCTACAACCTCGACGAAGAGTACCGGGAACTGTTCAAGGTGAAGGCGGACTTCGACAACCGGATGGACAGGTCGGAAGAGAACATCCGGAAATACGCCTCCTTCGTGGCGACGAAGACGGAGGAGGAAAATCTCTTTCCCTTCGATCCCGGCGGCGTGGGGAAAGTGGTGGAGTACGGCTCCCGGATGGCGGAGCACCAGGAAAAGCTGTCCTCCCGGTTCAGCGACATCTCGAACCTGATCCGGGAATCCCACTACTGGGCCGCAAAGGCGGGAGCATCAGTCGTCTCCCGCGTACACGTCGAAAAGGCGATGGATGAGAAGGCGCATCGACACAGCCGTATCGAGGACCGTCTGCGGGAGGTAATGAACGAGGGAACGCTGATCGTGGAGACCTCGGGCGAGACGACGGGGCAGGTCAACGGGCTCGCCGTTCTGAACACGGGGGACTACTCCTTCGGGAAGCCGTCGCGGATCACGGCGACCGTGTACGCGGGAAGGGGGGGGGTGCTGAACATCGAGCGGGAAACGAAGCTCTCCGGGAAGATCCACGAAAAAGCCGTACTCATTCTCTCGAACTACCTGGGGAGCAAGTACGCCGCACGGAGGCCGATCAGCCTCGCCGCGTCGCTTACCTTCGAGCAATTGTACGGTATGATCGAGGGGGACAGCGCGACCTGCGCGGAGCTCTACGCGCTCCTCAGCGCGATCTCGAAAGTCCCGGTACGGCAGGGCGTTGCCG
Organism: Candidatus Deferrimicrobiaceae bacterium; assembly: GCA_049577645.1. Lineage (GTDB taxonomy): Bacteria > Desulfobacterota > Deferrimicrobia > Deferrimicrobiales > Deferrimicrobiaceae > CSP1-8. Next base: position 15,675 of record JBAUKK010000279.1, on the reverse strand, counting down.
TTACGGGGTCGATGGACCAGGGCGGAAATGTGCAGCCGATCGGCGGAGTGAACGAGAAGATCGAGGGGTTCTTCGCGCTCTGTCGCCTCCGGGGTCTCGACGGCACCCAGGGGGTCATCATCCCGGAACGGAACGTCAGGAATCTGATGCTGAGGAAAGACGTCGTCGATGCGATCGGGGAGGGGATGTTCCGGATTCACGCCATCGATCACGTCGAGGAGGGCATCGAAATCCTGATGGGGAAGCCGCCGGGGACGCCCGGACCGGACGGAACATATCCGGAGGGGACGTTTCACCGGCTCATAGAGGACCGTCTCGGGGAGCTCCGGGAGGCTTCCAAGAGGGAGGAGGGGCGGAAGGAGGGCGGAAAAAACAGGGACGACAACCAGTAAAGGGCGGGAGGACGACCTCCCGGAGGAGGAAAGAGATGGCGGACCGGATTCGGAAAGCCGAGTATTACAAGTTGGAAACGCCGGACAGGCCGGGGGAGGGTGCGCGGGTCCTCGAGGTTCTGCGCGACGCGAAGGTGAGTCTCCTGGCGTTCACCGGTTTCCCGCGGGGGAGGAAGACCCAGATGGACTTCGTCCCCCGGGACGCCGCCGCTTTCCGGAAGGCGATCAAACGGGCCGGGTTGCGGGTGAGCGCGAAGAAGACCGTCTTCCTCATCCAGGGGAGCGACCGGGTGGGGGCGATCCACAAGGTCATGGACACGCTAGGCAAAGCCGGGATCAATGCAACCGCCATCGACGCGGTGACGGACGGGAAGGGGCATTTTGGCGCCCTTCTATGGGTGAAGGCGGCGGATGTCCGGAAGGCCGCCAAGGAGCTCGGGGCCTCCTGACGACCGGCGCTTCCGGGGTATAACGATGCGGTTGGGCCGGCTCGCCATTGCCCTTCTTACGGGTTTTTTCTGCGTCGGGGCGGTTCAGGGGGCCCGACAGGCGGACCCGTACCTCGAAAAACGGCTTGCGATGGTGAGGGACCAGATCGAGAGCGAGGGGATTTCGGATCCCCGAGTCCTCGAGGCGATGCGGGAGGTTCCTCGCCATATGCTCGTCCCGCCCGAATACCGCCCGATGGCCTATGAACCGCGTCCGCTCCCGATCGGGGAAGGGCAGACGATCTCACAGCCCTACGTCGTCGCCTTCATGACCGAGATCCTCCGCCTGAAACCCGGGGACCGTGTTCTGGAGGTGGGGACGGGATCCGGATACCAGGCGGCAGTTGCCGCGAAGATCGCCGGGGAGGTGTACTCCGTCGAGATTTTCCCGACACTTGCCGATCGCGCACGAAGAAACCTCGAGTCCCTCGGGGTCCGAAACGTCACCGTCCGGCAGGGGGACGGGTATTACGGGTGGGAAGCGAAAGCCCCCTTCGACGCCATCATCGTCACGTGCGCGGGAGGTCACGTCCCGCCGCCGCTTTTGCGCCAGTTGCGAAAGGGGGGCAGGATGATCATGCCGGTCGGGGGTCCTTTCCTGACCCAGAATCTCGTGTTCCTCGAGAAGGGCGCCGACGGCGCCCTCTCCCAGCGCAATGTCCTCCCGGTGGCCTTCGTGCGCCTCCTTGGTCACTGAAGCACGGTATGGCCGGGTCGTCCCGGCGGTCTTTTTCGTTTCCGCCGCCTCCCTGGCGAACGAGATCATCCTGATCCGTCTGCTCTCCCTGCGGTTCTGGCCCCATTTCGTCCCGCTCATCATTTCCCAGGCGATGCTCGGGTTCGGCGCCTCCGGTGTCGCCCTCCACCTGCTGCGTCCGCGGATCGCGAAAATGCCGGGAACGGCCTTCGCCTGGGTGGTTATCCTCGCTGCGCCGTCGTTCGAACTTGCGTTTCGCGCATCGCAGCATGTCCCGTTCGACCCCTTTCTCCTTCTGTGGGATCCCTCCTCCTGGCCTGTGTTCGCTCTGTTCTTCTTCCTCCTCGCGGTCCCGTTTTTCCTGGCCGGTGCCGCGGTCGGCATTTCCCTCTCCTTCCCCCTGGGCAGGGCGAATGTGTTGTATGCCGCAAGCTTCGGGGGAACGGCCGCCGGGGCGGTTCTTGCCCTCCCGGCCTTCCGCCTCGTGCCGACCGAACTGCTACTGAGGGTCCCCCTGGGCCTGGGGCTTCTCGCCTCCGCGTGCGTCCTTTCGTATCCGTACCGCCGGTTTCCTGCGTGGCGGTTCCTGTGCACAGGACTCTCCGCGCTGCTTTTCCTGGTTCCGCCCGTCCCCCTTTCGCTGTCTCCCTACAAGGACCTCGCGATCACGGGAAGGCTGCCCGGCGCGCAAACGCTTTCGACGCGCGCCGGCATGACGGGCGACTTCCGGGCCCTGTACGCTCCGGGGATCCACTATGCGCCGGGATTGAGCTTCCGGTTCGAGGGAGAGATACCACCGCAGGCGGCCATATTTGCCGACGGGGAGCTTCGCGGCATCGTTCCCCGGGAGGGAGGAAAGAACCCTCCCGCCTATCTCGGCTATCTTCCCGCAGCCCTTCCCTACCGGATCCTGGTCCGTCCCGCCGTGGTGCAGTTTTCCCTCCGCGGGACCGAGGGGATCCTGATGGCGGCGGGGACCGGGGCGTCCCTTGTCACGGTCGTGGAACCGGCGTTGGAATATATCAGGATGATCGAGCACGACCTGGCGGCGTTTTCCGGGGGGATGCCTCCCGCCCTCCGTCTGGAGATCCGGAAGGAGGGGGGGAGGAACTTCCTCGCCCGGGGAGGACGGAGATACGATATCGTCGAACTGTCCGATGTGTCCTCCCTGACGTTTTCCTCGCTTGGGATCCACGCAACGGGGGAGACCTACCTCCTTACCCGGCAGGGGATTCGGGACGCCCTGGCGCGGCTCACGGATCGGGGAGTGCTCGCCGTGTCCGGGTGGCTGAAATCCCCCCCAAGGGATAGCGTGAAAATGTTACACACGCTCCGCGCGGTACTGGAAGAGGGGGGAGGCGCCCCGGTCCCGGCGCGATTCATCGTGGTCCGGGGGTGGGGATCGTTCGTTGCCGTTGCGGGAAGGGACCCGTTCACCGCGGACGAGCTTGCCGCGGCGAAACGATTCTGCCGGGATACGGGGTTCGCGTTGGTGTGGCCGGAGGCGGGGACGCCGACGGACGGCCAGGGCCCGGAAGAGGCGGGTTTCCGGGAGGCGGTGCACAGCGCCCTCGCGGGACCCCCGGACGGGTCCCCCGGGGAAGGACTATTCGACCTTCGTCCGGTCACAGACGACTCGCCGTATTTTCACCGGTTCCTCCGGTTGCGATCCCTCCCGGCGTTCCGGAGGCTCCTCGGCGACCAGTGGTTCCCCTTTCTGGAATGGGGCATCGTGTTTCTCGCGTTGTCCCTTGCCGTATCGGCGATGCTCGCCGCCGTCTTTCTCCTGCTTCCCCTTCCTTTCTCCCCGGCCGGCGGCAGCAGCGGGGGGCTCCCCGTTGCGATCTACTTCTCCGCCCTCGGATTGGCATACATGCTGATCGAGCTTACCTTCCTCAAGATCGGCATCCTCCTTCTCGGCGACCCCATCCGCGCCGCCGCTGCGGCCGTCGGGGGCTTTTCCCTGCTCTCAGGGATAGGAAGCGCGGTGTCGGGAAAATGGGAGTCTCCGGCAACGATGAGAAGGTGGGTGTTTCCCGGCATCGCCGTCCTTGCCGCGGCGGGGTTTCTCACCCTCTTTCACGGGGCCCCCTATCTCCTGGCAAAGGGGGCGGGAGGAAGATTTCTCGCCTTTTTCGCCGCCCTCGCTCCGGCGGCGTTCCTGATGGGAATGCCGTTTCCCGCGGCCTTGTCCCGGATGACCGTCGCGAATTCCGCGGCCATCCCGTATGCGTGGGGCGTGAACGGCTTCTTCTCGGTGGCGGGGGCATCCGTTGCTTCGGTCGGGTCCCTGTGGATCGGGTTTCACGCCACCGTCGCCGCGGGCGGCATCCTTTATCTGCTGGCCGGGAAACTGTATCTCCGCCTGGAATACGGGACCTCTTCCATCCCCTGACAGGTGCGGCGGGCATCCTCGCCGTGAAAAGGCCGGCCGATCTACTTTTCCCGGATCGCGGACATGATTCTCCTCTGGTAAGCCTCCAGGACTTCCTTCCTGTGGATTGTGCCGATCAGCTTCCGGGAATGGGGATCGGAAATCACGGGAAGAAACGCCACGTTCTTGTACCCGAACTTGATCAACACGTCAAACAGGGATTCTCCCGGCGTGATGGAGACGGGGTCCGTGGTGGCGATGTCCTTGACCCGTACGAGGTCCCACAGACTCTCCTCCATCAGATAGGGCCGGATGTCCCGGAAGGAGACAACGCCGGTCAGCGCACCGTCCGTATTCTTCAGGTAGAAGTAGTCGACGTGTTCTTCCAGGAACCTCGCGGAGAGTTCGTGGAAGGAGGCCGAGGAAGGGATCGTATGGACCTCCTTGCGCATCACGTCCAGGACCTTCAGTGTCTTGAGCACACCCTCCTCCCGTCCCCTCACAAGATCCACGCCCTTCTTGTGAAGGTGGTAGGTATAGAGGGAGAAACGGGATATTCGTCCGGAAACGAGCATCGCGGAGATCACCGCGACGAGCAGCGGAAGGATAACCGCGTAATCGCCCGTAATCTCGAACAGGATCAGAATGGCGGTGAGAGGGGCTCCCACCACGGGCGCAAGGAACGCCGCCATGCCGATGAGAGTATATCCTCCCACCGAACCCGCGACCGCGGGGAAGAGGGCGTTCGCGGCCGTGCCCCCGAGCGCACCGATCATGCCGCCGATGAAGAGCGCGGGGCCGAGGACCCCGCCCGACCCGCCCGATCCGAGGGAGAAGGAGGTGGCGACGATCTTCAGAAACCCGATTCCCAGCAGGAGAAGCCAGGGCAGTTCGCCGTGCAGGGCCTGATTGAGGGCGATTTCATCGGTTCCGAGGACCTGCGGAAACTTGATTGCGATGATCCCGGTCACCCCGCCGCCGATCGCCGCACGCAGCCATACGGGGATTCTCGAGGAAGAAAACTTTTGGTCCGTCCGATCCAGGGACCGGTTGAACAGAATTGCGATTCCCCCGCAGGCGGCACCGAGAAGTGCGCAGAAAAGAATCTGGGGGAGGCTGGACAGAACGAAATGCGGTACGTGGAAGATCAGAACGTTCCCGAGGAACGCCCGGGAGACGGAAACGGCCACGACCGAAGCGATCACAATGGGGGGGAAGGTCTGGGCGGAGAAATCCCCCAGGAGCACCTCGAGAGCGAAGAACACGCCGCCTATGGGCGCATTGAAGACCGCAGCGATGCCTCCCGCGGCGCCGCAGCCCACGAGATTTCGCATCCGTTCGCCGGAGACCCGGAGAAACTGGCCGACCACGGATCCCATGGCGGCACCGATCTGGGCGATCGGCGCCTCGCGGCCTACCGACCCGCCCGAACCGATCGTGATGGCGGATGTGATGGTGCGGAGAGCGACGGTCCGGGGTTTGATGATCCCGCCGCCGAGGGCGATCGTTTCCATGGCGGCGGGAACGCCGTCTCCCTTCGCCTCTTTTGGGAAATAGTGAATGAGGGGACCGATCAGCAGGCCGCCCAGTGCGGGGAGCAGGAAAATCAGGTAGGGATCCGATGCCATGGTCGGGAGGAGAATCCCGAAAAAGAGCAATTTCACGAGGCGGATCAGGAGAAGGAAGAAAACCGCTCCCAGGCCGGTGAGTGCTCCGATAACCGTGGCCAGAAGGACGAGGAACATCTGCGGTCCGATGCGGAACCGCTCCACCATCCGGAAAATCCATTGCCTCGGGAGATCCATTGCCGCGAGGAGTGTCGTATGGAACCGTTTTACCATATGCGCGGGATCTCCCCGGGGACCCTCCCCCGGGATGGGCCGTCAGCCGGCGGGCGGGGAGGGTTTTCCCGTGCAAACCACCGGAAAGGGAGAGGTTGGGGATGTGGAGGTATGGTCGCCGATCCTCCTGCGGACACCTGGTTATATGCGTGCATTCCGACCCGGGGGGATTTGATTTTGGCCCGAAATGCCTGTATGGTAAGGAATTATATTACAATGGGATTTTGTTGCATTACAATGCCCGGATTCGTTTTTTCCGGGGGATTATGATCCGGCGGTATCGGACGGGGAGAGAATCCGGGAGAGGGATGAACAAGAGGAAACCAGCGTGAACCCCTCGGAGCTTGTGGAAATCGTTTCTCGCGTCTCGGCGGGAGCAAAGCTCGTCGTTGTGTCCAACCGGGAGCCTTACGTCCATGAACGGGTGGAAGAGGAGATCCGGGTAGTGCGCCCCGCGGGCGGGATGGTGACGGCTCTCGAGCCGATCGTCCGGGCGGTGGGCGGCACCTGGATCGCTTACGGAGGAGGAAGCGCCGACCGTCTCGTGGTGGACTCACAAGGACGGATCGCACTCCCCCCCGACGACCCGAAATTCACCCTGAAGAGGGTGTGGCTCAGCCGGACCGAGGAAAAGGGATATTACCAGGGGATGTCCAACACGGCCCTCTGGCCTCTGTGCCACATCGTCTACAAACGGCCCGATTTCTCCCGCAGGGACTGGGAGGCCTACAAGACGGTGAACCGGAAGTTCTGCGACGCCGTGCTGGAGGAGGTGGGCACCGGTCCCGCGATCGTCTTCATCCAGGACTACCATCTCGCCCTCCTCTCCCGGATGATCAAGGACGCAAGATCCGATATCCGCGTGATCCAGTTCTGGCACATCCCGTGGCCGAACCGCGAGGCGTTTCGAATCTTTCCCTGGGAGGAGGAACTCCTCGACGGACTTCTCGGGAACGACCTCCTGGGTTTTCACATCCAGCTCCACTGCAACAACTTCCTGGAGACGGTGGGAAGAGCGATCGAATCGCTCGTGGACTATGAGCGTTTCCGGATCTTCCGCAGAGGTCATCCCACCTACGTCCGGCCGTTCCCGATCAGCGTCGATTACGACCAGATCGGAAAGGACATCGATTCTCCGGAGGTGGCGAAGAAAAGAAATCGTTTCCTCAAGGAACTGGAAGGGGATGTCCAGGACACGATGATCTTCGTAGGCGCCGACCGGATCGATTATACGAAAGGGATCCTCGAGCGGATCTGGGCATTCGACCTGATGCTCTCCCGATACGCCGACACGAACAAGAAGGTCACCCTGGTGCAGCTTGCCGCCCCGAGCAGGACGGGTGTGGCGGCGTACCGGCAATTGAACGAGGAGCTGAACGAGGCAGTCGAGCAGGTCAACGGGCGTCACCAGACGGAGGATTGGGTTCCCATCCGTTTTCTTCGGGCCCATCACGACTATTACGCGGTGCTCGCCGCCTGCCGGATGGCACACGTCCTGCTTGTCACATCCCTGCACGACGGGATGAACCTGGTGGCGAAGGAGTTCGTCTCCGCCCGTACCGACGGGGACGGGATCCTCCTTCTGTCCCAGTACACCGGAGCATCCCGGGAATTCCCGGACGCGCTGCAGGTCAACCCGTTCGATCTCGACCAGATGGCGGATGCGATGTACGCCGCGTTTCTGATGCCCGAGGAGGAGCGTCGCCAGCGGATGGAGAGGATGCGCAACATTCTCGAAAAGAGCAACGTGTACCACTGGGGAGGGAACATCTTTACCGAGGTGGAGCGAACCTTCTCCCTGGAGGGAACGGCGTGAGAGGAGGGAAGAGGTATCGTCGTCTCTGGGCCTTCGATTTCGACGGAACCCTTTCCCCCATCGTCCCGGTTCGCACCGAGGCCCGGCTCCATCCCGCCTGCCGGTCCCTGCTTCTGGATCTGGCAATGTCCCCCGACATCCTTGCCGCGGTGCTTTCGAGCCGGTCGCTCGACGACCTGGTTTCCCGGGTGCCGGTGGGGGGAGTGTTCCTGGGAGGGGGAAGCGGCCTGGAGTGGCGGCTCCCCGGCGGTCAGCGCATCTCTCCCGGGCGGGAAGCGGAGAGGAGCAGGGAGAAAGCCCTGACACGGTTATTGCCCGTGCTTGGGAAAATCACGTCCGTTTCCGGCACGGACATCGAGGACAAGCGATGGTCCATAGCCATCCATTACCGGAAGGTGGCCCCGGACGGCCTGGCGATTCTCACGCCTCTTCTTGACGAGGTGAGGCGACGTAAGGGAGTGCGCGTGTTCGACGGTCCCGCCGTCGCCGAAATCCAGCTTGTGCCCGGCTGGGAAAAGGCGAGGGGACTCGAGAATTTCTGTCATTTTCTCCGGTTCGACCCGTCGGGAGGACGGATCGTATACGCCGGGGACGACGAAAACGACGGCACCGCCATGCGGTGGGCACTCTCCCGGAAAGGGATCGCCATTGCCGTGGGAAGCCGTCCCCGGGTTTCCGGGGCGCGTGTCGTCTCCGGCCCCGCGGCGCTGGCGCGCCTCGTGCGCTCCCTTGCCTGTCTTTCCGGGAACGGGGGGGAGAAAACCAGGGGCCCAGACGGATGAAACCTTTCGCAGTAAAAGATTGCGCCCTCCTTGTCCGCATGAGCGGGCTTCCCCCAGCGATCAATCTCCGGGAACTTCGGGAGCGTGTCGCCGCCTGTAACGAAAACGTCCTTTTCCATCACTTCTGCGAATCGTTGCTCCGCCCCGCGTTCGACCACCCCGATTACCGGAACGATTTCGCGGTCTGGACGAAATGGTACCTGTCGGACCGGGTGCTTGCGGAGCGCCTCGGGATTCTCGACCCCTATACCGTGAAATCCCTCGAGGAACTCAGGGCGATCACGCTGGACATCATCGACGAGAGGCTCAGCGAGGTGATCGCGATCCCGTCAGCCGCTCCCGGGGACGAGTTCTACTTTCTCGAGGCGACGACCGTCGTCTTCGACACGGGGGAACGGGTGAATTCCCCGAAGGATCTCGGAGCGGCCATCCGGAAGATGACAAACGGAAGCATCTTTTTTCATTTTCTGGAGGCGCGTCGCCGCGTCCCCGTCGGGATGGACGATTTCTCCGCATGGCTGAAAGGAGAGGAGAAAAAAAACGCGAAGTACATCCGCACCCTGGAATCGATCGACTTCTATTTTCACACCCTCAGCAACCTGAAGGAAGAGATCATCGCCGCGCTGGCCAAGGTGGAACGCAAACGGTGAGCATGACGCTTTCCGCATACGAGAGGATCGTGGGACCCACCGCGATCACGCAGTTGTACCGCCTCGGAAAGAAACTCAAGGGGAGACGGATCGTCCATGTGAACTCCACGCGGGAGGGGGGGGGAGTAGCGGAAATCCTCGAGTGGATGGTTCCCCTCATGTGCGATGTGGGGCTCGACGCCTCGTGGGAGGTCCTCCAGGGGACGGAGGAGTTTTTCGAGGTCACCAAGAACATTCACAACGGACTGCAGGGAAGACCCGTGGACATCTCCCACAAGGACTGGAAGATCTTCCAGGACGTGAATGAGGCCAACATGCGCAGGCTCCGCCCGGTCCTGAAGAGCGCGGACATCGTCGTCGTGCACGACCCCCAGCCGGCGTTCCTCCTGCCGTTGTGCGAGGGGAGAAAAGGGAAATGGATCTGGCGGGGACATATCGACATCAGCCGCCCGTTCCGGCCGGTGTGGAAGGTGTTGCGAACGATGCTGGAAAAGTACGACGTCAGCATATTCTCCATGTGCGAGTTCGCCCAGTCGCTTCCCCACACCCAGTTCATCGTCCCGCCGAGCATCGATCCGCTGAGCCCGAAGAACCGGGACCTCGATCCTGCAGAATGCGAAAACGTGAGAACCCGGTTCGAGCTCGACCCCGATCGTCCCCTGCTCGTACAGGTCTCCCGTTTCGACCGGTTCAAGGATCCCGTGGGGGTGATCCAGGCGTACCGCCTGGTCCGGAAGGTGCTCCCGATACAGCTTGTGCTGGCGGGAGGAAGCGCCACGGACGACCCGGAGGGGAAGGCGGTACTGGAGGATGTCCTGGAGGCGGCAGGCGACGACCCCGACATTCACGTGATCGACCTTCCCCCGACCGCGCACGTGACGATCAATGCCCTTCAGCGGCTTGCGGACATCATTCTCCAGAAATCGACAAGGGAAGGGTTCGGTCTGACGGTCACGGAGGGCATGTGGAAGGGGAAGCCGGTGATCGGGGGAGACACGGGGGGAATCCGCCTTCAGGTGGTGAACCATTACACCGGATTCCTCGTGAACACTCCCGAAGGCGCCGCGCACCGGATCCGCTACCTCCTCCATCACCGGGAGCGCATGAGCGAGATCGGGAAAGAGGCACGCGAGTTCGTCCGGGAAAACTTCCTGCTGACCCGGCATTTGCGGGAGTACCTTACCCTGATCCTCGCCATCCAAGGAGATGTGACCGCCAGGATGCTGGAGATATGACCCCGGAGGAACCGGGGGACTCCGGTTATTTCCGTGCCTCGTAGACCCGAAGGGGAGGCAAGTTGAGCATCTCGTACTCGACCCGCACGAAAGGAAATATCCGGTCCAGGTGGGATTTCAGGTGGTTGTTGGACTGGTAGAAGGTCTGGTAGGCCAAAAACTTTCCGTCCGGGCGCAACGCGGAGAAGGAATTTCGCAGAATCCGGTCCTTCATGGTATTCGTGAGGAAGGAAAACGGGATGCCCGAAATCACGTAGTCGGCGCAGGTTTTCCCGTATTCCGCCAGGGTGTCGAGTATGTTCGAGGCGCAGCCGTTCACCACGACCGCCCTCGGGTCCCGGATCTTTTTCCGCAAAAGGTTCGCGAAGTTGGTGTTTCGCTCGATCGTGAGCAGCAGGGATTCGGGCCCCATCTTTTCCAGGAGGTATTTCGTGAAGACGCCGGTCCCCGGTCCGTATTCCACGATCAGCCCGCATCGGCGGAAGTCGATCTTGCCGCACACTTTTCTGACGCCGTGGTCCGAGGTGGGGGTGATGGAGGCGATGTACTTGTCCGACATGAAGTTTTTCACGTACGACAGTGTGCTCATGGTTTATCCCATCCCTTCGCATTTTCGGGGTGCCGAAAAAAAACATCCCTCCGTCCAGACCAACGTTCGCGACAAGACGGGCAACCCGGCGTTGATGACCAGAAGTACGCAATATGATAAGCAATCGCAGGGACGGACGCCAGTCGAATTTTATCCCTCCCGAACCGGCATCCCCCCGTTTTGCTTTTTACGAAACGACAGGCCGCCCGGCGGCCGAAGAGGGAGTATTCTCTTGCTGTCGGGGAAAAAACAGGATGCCGACGCGGATATCCCGGCGGGCGGGAAGAGGAGGAAGAAATGTTCCAGGAGTTCCTGAACCGGGAAATTTTCCAGAACCGGGTTGCGGACTATCTTGTATTCCTGATCGTTCTGGTCGCAGGGATCGTGATCGTCACGGTGTTCAAGAGGGTGGTCCTCCGGCGCCTTCGCCAATGGGCGGAAGGCACCAGTTTGAAAATCGACGACTTCATCCTCGATATCGTTCGAAAGATGCTCGTTCCGCTCGCCTATTACGGGGTGTTTTTCCTGGCCTCGCAAAACCTGGTGCTCCCCCGGTCGCTGGACCGGGTCATCGAGGTGGCCGGGATGGTCCTGGTCGCCTTCCTGTCCGCCCAGGCTCTGATCGCAGTGGCGAAGGCCGTCATCCGGACCTACACTAAAACCGCGGGGTTGGGATCGGCCCGCGAGCGCTCTCTCCAGGGGTTTACCACCCTAATCCGCGTCGTCGTATGGGGGCTCGCCACGGTCTTCCTCCTGGACAATCTCGGATTCCGGATCAACACGCTCATCGCCGGTCTCGGGATCGGCGGCATCGCCGTCGCGCTGGCGGCGCAGAACATCCTGGGAGACCTCTTCGCCTACTTCACCATCATGTTCGACAGGCCCTTCGAGATCGGCGACTTCCTCATCGTGGGGGATTACATGGGGGTGGTCGATCATCTGGGAGTGAAGACGACGCGCATCGTAAGCCTCGGCGGGGAGCAGATCGTCATGTCCAACAAGGACCTTACCGATTCCCGGGTGCGGAATTACAAGCGGATGGGGAAAAGGAGGGTATTGTTCCGTCTCGGCGTTACGTACCAGACGCCTTTCGGGAAGTTGCAGGAGATGCCGGAAGTCATTGCCGACGTCATCAGGGGAGTCGAGGACACTGAGTTCGACAGGGCCCATTTCTTCTCCTATGGGGACTTCAGCCTCGTATTCGAGGTGGTCTATTACGTCATGGGAAGCGATTACAACAAGTACATGGACATCCAGCAGGTGATCAACCTAGGGATTCACGAGGAGTTCGAGAAGCGGAAGATCGAGTTCGCGTACCCGACGCAAACCCTCTTCCTGAACAAGGTCGCGCAGTCATAAAGGAGACGGCGGCGGGCGAACCTGCCGCCCGCGGGAAAGCTGGCGGGGTCGCTTCTCCGTCAGCCGCTCTCCCGGGATTCGAGCCATCGCTCCGCGTCGATCGCGGCCCGGCAGCCGCACCCGGCCGCGGTAACCGCCTGGCGATAGACCACGTCGTGGACATCTCCCGCCGCAAAGACTCCCTCGACGCTGGTCCCCGAGCCGTTCCGCACAACGATGTATCCTTTGTCCATCTCCAGTTGTCCCTCGAAGATTTTCGTGTTCGGCTCGTGCCCGATCGCGATGAAAACCCCGTCGGCTTTCCGCATCTCTTCCCTGTCTCCGTCCGTTCCCCGTATCTTCACCCCGGTCACCTCATTTTTTCCGGGATCCAGGATGTCCGTGATCACGGAGTTCCAGAGGAAGTCGATCTTCTTGTTCTTCTTGGCGCGGTCGGCCATTATCTTGGAGGCGCGCAGCTGTTCGCGGCGGTGCACGATGGTGACCCGTCGAGCGAATTTCGTAAGGAAGATCGCTTCCTCGGCGGCGGAGTCGCCTCCTCCCACCACAACTACTTCCTTGTCGCGGAAAAAGGCGCCGTCGCACGTAGCGCACGTGGATACCCCCCGGCCGAGCAGCTTCTTCTCGGATGCAAGGCCGAGCATCTTGGCCGAGGCGCCCGTGGCGATGATCAGGGATTCCGCTTGGTAGGTGTTCTCCTCGGTCTTCACAGTGAAGGGGGAATCCCCGAGACGCACCTCGGTCGCCCTCTCCATCCGGTATTCCGCCCCGAAACGTTGCGCCTGCTGTTTCATGATTTCGACGAGTTCCGGTCCCTGGATGCCGTCCCGGAAGCCGGGAAAGTTTTCCACATCGGTCGTGAGGGACAACTGACCGCCGGGCTCGTGTCCTTCCAGAACCAGCGGGGAAATGTTCGCCCGCGCGGTATATATGGCGGCCGTGGATCCGGCGCACCCGGACCCGAGGATGATTACCTTGTACGCCATGGTCGCTCCTCCTAAGGGGTTACTGCCACGGGCAAGTGTGGCTCCCGAGGGGAATTGTTGTCAAGCCCGCTCCCCGTTTTCTTCGCGGGGGAATCCTCCCGGGAGCGGGTGCATCCAACGTGATGAAGGACTTTGCCAATAACGCGAAAAGGGGGAATTCCCATGTGCAAGACGTGCGGATGCGGCGGAAAGAAATAGGGTCGCTGCAATTCATTTACGGACAGAATCTCGGGGGGAGGGAATGCCCTCCCCGTTTTTTTTGAAGAAATGCCAGGCGGACGGGAGGACCCATCAGATGAAGCTCGCGGAACTCATGAAACCCGGCGGGAAAGGCGTGATTGCGACGGCCGCCCCGGATGGATCGGTGAACACGGCCATATACGCCCCCCCGCACCTGAGCGACGACGGCACGGCGGCCTGGGGGATGACCGATGGTCGCACCTACAGGAACGTCCGGGGAAATCCGAACGCCTCGTACCTCTACATCGCTCCCGGCGGCGGATACCGGGGGGTGCGGCTCACCCTGAAGCTCAAGGAGATCCGGGATTCCGGGAATCTCCTCGAGACGATACGGTCCCGTACGAAGCAATCCTCGGGGGAGGGGGCGGCGATTGCCGTCAAGTACGTCGGTTTCTTCGAGATCGTCGAGGAGAGGCCGCTTGTGTGAGGCCGTCCCACCGGGATCCGGAAGCGAAAGGCGGATTGGCCGGAAAGATAATTTCCATGAAACCGCCACGTGCCCGTTTCGCATCCCTGTTTTTTCTCTGTTCTTTCCTGTTCGTTTCCTCCGCTGCCTGTAGCGTCGATTCGCGCCTCGAGTCGATACGCCTTCCTCCCGGATTCCGGATCTCCCTGTATGCCGGGAACGTTCCGGGAGCGCGTTCGATGGCACTCGGCCCCGGCGGGGTCATCTTCGTCGGGAGCCGGAGAGAAGGGAACGTGTACGCCGTCATGGTCCGGGAATCGGGGAACCGGGCGGACGAGGTGATCACCATCGCCCGCGGCCTTACCATGCCCAACGGCGTGGCGTACCGAGACGGCTCGCTCTACGTGGCCGAGGTCAGCCGTATTCTTCGATACGACGGAATCGCATCCCGCCTGCGGAATCCCGGGGAGCCTGTCGTCGTGTACGACCGCTTTCCCTCCGCCGGACACCACGGATGGAAATTCATCCGGTTCGGGCCGGACGGGTTGCTCTACGTTCCGGTGGGGGCGCCCTGCAACGTCTGCGAGGTGAAGGACCCCTTTGGAACGATCACGCGGATCCGCCCCGACGGGAGCGGATTCGAGGTTTTTGCCAGGGGAGTGCGCAACAGTGTCGGGTTCGACTGGGATCCGAAGACGATGGAGCTCTGGTTCACGGACAACGGCAGGGACTGGCTCGGTGACGACCTCCCTCCCGACGAGCTGAATCACGCGCCGGTCATAAATCTCCACTTCGGCTTCCCCTACCGGCACGGAAAGGAGATCCCCGACCCGGAGTTCGTCGACAGAAATGGTAAAAAGAAGTTCCTTCCCCCCGCAAGGGAGCTCGGGCCCCACGTGGCCGCTCTCGGGATGCGCTTCTATACGGGCTCGATGTTCCCGCCACGGTACCGCAATCAGATATTCATCGCGGAACACGGATCGTGGAACCGGAGTACCCCGATCGGGTACCGGATCACTCTCGTCACGCGGGGGGACGGACAGGAAAACGGCTACGAGGTCTTTGCGGAGGGTTGGTTGTCGAAGAGAGGGGCATGGGGACGCCCGGTGGACGTCCTCGTGATGCCCGACGGCGCCCTTCTGGTGTCCGACGACAAGGCGGGGGCGATCTACCGGATCACCTACGAGGATTAACCTGTCGGCGTGCGGAAAAACCGAAATAGAATGGGAGGGCATGTCGAGACAGTCCCGGTAGGGGATAGAGGAGAAACATGAAAAGGAAGCTGTCGCTCCTTGCGCTGGCCGTTCTCCTGGCAGGGGGAGGGCCGGGATGCAAGCCGCCCGCCGGGAAGGAGATCAAGATCGGCCTGATCACTCCGCTTTCGGGGGATGTCAAGACCTTCGGGGAATCGGTGAAAAACGCGTTCGAAATCGCGGTGGAGGAAGCAAACGCCGAAGGCGGCGTGGCGGGAAAGATGGTAACGCCCGTCATCGTGGACGACAGGAACGACCCCACCGAAGCGAGCAACGCGGCGAACCTCCTTATCAACCAGTACGGGGTGAAAGCGATCGTCGGATCGGTCACCTCCAAGACCACCATCCCGGTCTCCGACATCGCCCAGAGATTCCGGATTCCCACGATCACGCCCACTGCGACGAACCCGAAGGTGACGGTTGCGGACGGGAAGCGCAAGGAATACGTGTTTCGCGCATGTTACACCGACTCATTCCAGGGGACGGTGATGGCGAAGTTCGCCCGGGAGACGCTTGATGCGCAGTCCGCCGCCGTCCTGTACGATGCCTCCAACGACTATTCCAAGG
>JBAUKK010000278.1:0-1750 GCA_049577645.1 Candidatus Deferrimicrobiaceae bacterium | reverse complement strand
CTTCACCTTCCTCCCCGTTTTTCTGCTGATCCGGAAGACCTCCACGATCGGCGTCTTCGTCGTCGTTTACGCCCTGACCGTCGTCTCGACGAGAACACTGGGACGAAAACTCGCCGACCGGATGCCGCGCGAGCGCCTCTGCCTCGTCTCCCTTCTCCTTCTCGCGGCAGGGATCCTCTTCATTCCTTTCGTCCGGGGAGGCGCGGACCTTTCCCTCGTGGCCGTGGTCAGCGGCGCGGGGCACGGCTTCCTGTTTCCCTCGCTTTCCGCGCTCATCCTTGACCGTGCGGCGCCGGAGAAGGGGGGGATGGCGATGGCGATGTTCACGGGGGCGTTCGACATGGGGCTGGTGGCGGGGGCGGGGGCCTTCGGGTTCGTGGCCGAGCATCTGGGGTACACCGCCATGTTCTCCTCGGCGGCGGCGTTCACGGCGGCGGGCGCCCTCTTCTTTTTTACGCAGGACCCGTCGTTCCGGAGAGCATCGCCTCCCGGACCCGGTTCATGAGGTCCGGGATGTCGGCCGGGGTCTTGCCCCGGGTCTCGATCGGCGGGAAGATCTCGACCGTGATGGTGCCGGGACGGATCCGGAGCGTATCGGCAACCACGACCTCGCGGCTCCCCGATACCCGTACCGGGACGATCGGCAGCCCCACCTGCAGGGCCATCCGGAACCCCCCCTTCTTGAACGGCTGCAGGTTCCCGTCCCGGCTGCGCGTTCCTTCCGGGTAGATCATCACCGAGTTGTTCCCGGACAGCCCGGATATCGCCTCCTCCAGAGAGGCCCTCGACCTCTCGGGGGAAGACCGGTCGACCATCACCTGCCCGCAGGCGAGAAGCACCCACCCGAAGACGGGTATCTTCGCCAGTTCCTTCTTGAACACCCAGTGGAGCGGATGGGAAATGACGAGGGCGAGGGCCGGCGAGTCGGCGTGGCTTGCATGGTTGGACATGAAGACGTACGCCTTTCCGGCAACGATGTTTCCCTTCCCGCGCCCCTCCACCTTGATCCGGAAGAACCACAAGGCGATCCGGGCGTAGGCCCTCGATACCACCAGGAAGAGCTTCCCCTTCCGGGCTTTTCCCGGCAGCAGCAGAGCCAGCAGGATCGCCGGCACGCCCATCACGAGAGTCAGGACTCCCAGGAGAAACAGCTGCACGGCATTCAGAATCGTCATCTTGCTTTCGGCCTTAGTGGTCCATTCCGTAAATACGGTAACGCATCCGCATATGGCACCCGGGGCCAGGTGCTCGCCCTTGGCCCCGGGAGTTCCGCACGGATGCGATGCCGTATTTACTTGTGAAGCAAAGCACTTCGTTTCTCCTTGTTCCGCATCCCTTCCGGGCAGACGGGCAGAAGCGGACACTCCGCGTGGAGGGGGTTACGCGGGCGGCAGATCTCCCTCCCGAGCCGGATCATGTTGAGATGGAGCGGCACGTGCTCCCCTGCCGGGACGTGCGGCTCGAGGATAAGCGCAGCCCGGGAGAGGTCGGCGTCGGCCGGAACCAGCCGGAGCCTCTTTGCCACCCGGAGGATATGCGTGTCGACGGGAAACGCCTCTTTCCCGAAGGAGAACAGGAGAAGGACGTTCGCGGTCTTCATCCCGACGCCGGGCAGGGAAGTAAGATACGCGCGCGCCTCGGGAAGCGGATCGCCTTGCAGGAAATCGAGGGTGTACTTCCCGCGCTCGCGCTTCAGCCGGGAGAGCGCCGAAAGGATCGCCTTCGTTTTCGCCTTCGCCAGCCCCCCGAC
>JBAUKK010000277.1:0-4362 GCA_049577645.1 Candidatus Deferrimicrobiaceae bacterium | reverse complement strand
CCCTGGCCTGATCAGACTAATATCCGACGAAACCCTCTGTCCGGATCGCCTCGTCTTTCACGCCGATCCGCTTGACCAACTCCCTGTAGGTTAACACGAAGGAGGGCGGACCGCTGAGCCAGAAAAGAGAATCGTCCGGATCTGGTACCCACTTGCGTATCAGCGCTTCCTCCGGTTCTCCCGTCTCTCCCGTCCAACCCGGCTCCGGCTCG
Source organism: Candidatus Deferrimicrobiaceae bacterium (assembly GCA_049577645.1). Taxonomy (GTDB): domain Bacteria; phylum Desulfobacterota; class Deferrimicrobia; order Deferrimicrobiales; family Deferrimicrobiaceae; genus CSP1-8. The sequence goes on along the minus strand of JBAUKK010000277.1, from coordinate 4,150 downwards.
CTGAGTACATGGACCAACGTAAGAGTCGACAGCTCTTGGGAGATGGCTCCCAGTTCCTGCCGGAAGACGATCTCCTCTTGCGAACGATTATGGCAAAGCATAACTGCTTCGATTCGTACATTCGTATCCACTGCGTGACGCAGGATCGAACGGTACGGTGTAACCCCGATCCCTCCCGCAATGAACACGTGACGGCGTGTTTTCCCCTTTGGGAGCACAAAACGGCCAAGCGGAGTATCGCAAGTGAGTTCGTAACCGATCGGGGCGTGTCGCAGCGTCTCCTTGAACCCGCTGCCGCGCATTCGGGTCGTGAACATCACGATTCCCTTCTCGCTCGGCGAGCTGGAAATGGTGAAATGTCTGCGGTTCCCTCGTTCATCGGGGAAGGAGAGGGCATCCAGCTTGTAGGTGAGATGTTGCCCGGGAAGATATTCGAAAGGTTGCCCCCCCAGATCGAAGACAAACGAGACCACGTCGGCTGTTTCGGTACGGCGCTCGATCAATCGTATGCGCACAAGACGACCCCTACCGCGGAATCAAGTATCTATGATTCAGTAACTCCCCATAGCGATGCAGGTGTGCGAATCAGCAGTTATCGACTCACCAATGGGAGCCACCGTTCTCCTTTCCAAATCAATACTTGGCCTTCTCTTCCCGTGTCCGTCGCATGAAAGGACAATCTTTAACCACGAATTAATCCTGTGGATGACACCGGCCGCAGTTGACACATTCACTCGTCCCGCTGATGAGATATCCGCTCCTTGATGAAAGCGTCTTCCCATCTGATCCGGCGATTCGCCATCGGAAACTGTGCTCCACCGTATCGGTTTAAATACCTTGCTTTGAATGTCCCGATCTCTGTCCCCTTGTTGTCCGCGAGCCACTTTTTAGCCACTCGGTCCATTTTCATGAAAAAAGGAACTTGGCGCAAGGCCAAATTCCCTTTCAATATTGCGTTGGTGCCGAAGGGGGGACTCGAACCCCCACGGGTCTCCCCACCACCCCCCTCAGCGCCGGTTTCCTAGTGTTTATGCTCCGTGGCCTCGGGCGACGCAGGTTCGGGGTGCCCAGCCATCGCGTGTGTCCCTTCTCCCGCCCCGTGGGCGACCGGCGTCGTCGCGTCCTCATAGAGACGCTCCACGAAGTGGATATAGGGCACGTAGGCGTGGACGAACTCCCGCCCTGCCTCGACGCTCTCTTCCGCCTGGGCCTTCCTCGCCTTGGCTTCCATGTAGTATTTGTGAATTCCCTCTTGTATCTTCCCCTCAATCAACCGCAGCAGCGGCTTTGGGTCACCAGTTTCGAGCGCCTTGTCGGCGGCAGGAATCGCGGGGCCCGGGTCAAGCCCTGCAGGTTTTAGCCCCGTGAACGGTGCGCCCTCCCCTTCGCGGTGCACCCGGACCAGCGTCTCGAAGAAGTACTGGTCTGCAAGCTGTCTCTCCTTCGCTCCCTTCCCCCGGACTGCGGACGCAAGCGCGAAGGCCTTCCGGATCTCATCCTCCTTCTCCTTCTCCACCCACGGCAGGACGAGGTTGACGTCCCCCTTATCGAGCGCCTTCGTCGCCAGGGTGATGACCGGTCCGTCCATCGCGTCACAGTGCGCGAGGGCGCTTCCCGCAAAAACCGACATCAGGATGATGACCGCCGCTGATACGCTTCCGAGTCCTGTCATTTGCACCAACATCTTCCCCTCCTTCTCCGCGTGGCTTTCGCGGAGATCCGATGGTTGCTCCCGATGAAGGAATAATCCTCTAGGTCCCCACTTGATCGCATTGATCTAGATCAATATATATTCCCGGACCAAGTTCCCTGGTTGAGGTAGAAAAGGAGATGCGAGCCAGAAATGAGCCAGTCGGGCTATTTACAAGAAAAAAGGGACTCCTGCGAAAAGCCGAAATCCCTTTAGTTATTCAAATGGTGCCGAAGGGGGGACTCGAACCCCCACGGGTCTCCCCACCACCCCCTCAGTCAGCTTGAGTCAGGGGTGCAGCGAATCCTGATCTTGGTAAGTCCTCCCGGTTTGATAGTCCCAGTTGGGTCCCCTGTGGGACATCCAGCGACCATCGTACATCCGGCCCACGTGGCCCATCCGCCCCATCCCGGACATCCGGCCCATGTGAGGCATCCACCCCGACCCCATGGGACAGTTCCAACCGTATCCCGCATTGTGCCCATATTGTCCGGAATGGCCTCCGTCCCACATGTGCGCGGACGCCGCTACGCCCAGTCCCGCCAGGCCCAAGACCGCAACCAGAACCACCAGCAATTTCTTCATCCTCTCCTCCATTTTCCCGATTCCGCGGGCCAAACGTCCCGTCTCCGGCGGATCGTGAGTTCTTTATGCATCCAAAGACGGACAAGGTCCGGATTCGTTACGCAACCCCTCACCAGCACCAGTCGTTGCGAGGCCCCATCATCATTCTTCCCCTTCCGTGCCCGGTGCCGCCCCCTGGTCCTCTCATCCCCGGGCCGCACATCATATCGCGCATCCGTTCCCAGCCATCGTCACACATCCGTATCGCCTCCGCGAGGTTCTTCCGCCGCTGGACTGGTACCTGGTTCTCCACGGATCGGAGTCGTTCTTTCTGGATCTTTTCGAGTGTTGCGATCCGTGCCTGGTACGCGGACGACTTCGATTCGGGCAGGTTCACGGCACCGGAGAGAGCGGCCCGTGCCTCGTCCAGCATCGCTGATACGAGTTCCCTGTCCGCACCCTTCCCTTCCTTAAGTGCCTTGACAACCTCGGAGAGCCGCCGCTCGGAAAACGTGAGCCTGAGTTCCACCCGCTCCTCTGGATCGGAGGTCAGTGCGAAGCGGACCCTTTCCGTGAGGATCTTGACCGGGTACAGGAAGTCTCCCGGCACCGTCCGGGCGGAAAGCTCCACGGAGCTGGCCCCGAGGATAAGCATGACGATTCCCGCGAACGCCGCCTTGGCCCAAGCCGATCCCCACAACCAGCCCCATCCCCAACGGGTGATTTCCTCCCGTTTATCCTCGATCTTCGCCAACTCCCGTCCCAGCCGCAGGAGGGCAGCGGAAGCCCCTGGTGCGATTGCCTCCTCCGGACCGGACACCTCCTTTACTTCCCGGGCGAGGATGACCAGTTCCTCCACTTCCTGTACGTGGGCGGGATACGTTGAAAGGAACGCCTTCCAATCCTCTCCGCGCGATTCCATCTTCAAACAGATGTCGAGGAGTTCCTCGGCTGATCTCATGGCCGCTTCTCCAAAACATCCTTCAGGGCCGCCAGGGCACGGAACTGGAGCGCCCGGACTGCGCCGGCCGAGCGGCCCATCATCGTCGCCACCTCCTCGTGGTCGTATCCCATGACAAACCGCAGAATCACCGTCTCCCTCTGTTCTTCGGTCAACGCCCGAAGGCCTTTTCTCAAGCGGTCACCATCGAGTTTCCGTTCCACTGCGGCGCCCGGATCACTCCCCCCCGCGATCTCCTCTGTAAGTTCCACCTCGCCCGATCGGACGGACCGTTTCCGGTAATGATCGGTCAGCACGTTCCCGGCGATCCGGAACAACCACGCTTCCAGGTTCCCCGTCTGATTCCGGATCGCACTCAACATCCGGACGAAGACCTCGCCCGCCAGATCCTCTGCGTCTCGACGGTCTTCCACCTTGTAGGAGACATATCGGTAGATCCGCGGATAGAGCCTCTCGCAGATGGCCGCAAGCGCACTCGCGTCTCCATTTCGGGCCGCCTCGACGATCGGCGGCGGGACCTTATCCTCCACGAACCCCCCTTGCCAATTACTTAAGACGGACCAGGCGACATCCCGTTACGCGTCCTTCGCATCCGGCAGCCTGGGGCTACATCTTGTGATTGCCGCTGAAATCGTTTCTGGGGAATCGACTCATGGCCAAACCACCATTTCACGTTATACGGAGGGAGATCAACCACGCATGAACAAGAACTGCGGGACCCAAATGGGACCCATTTGCCGACTCAATGAAAAAAGGGAACCTGGCGCATGGCCAAATTCCCTTTTATTATTCAAATGGTGCCGAAGGGGGTGACCAGCCCCCTGTGATCGGTCCACCCGTATCTTAGTGTAAAAAACCTCCTGGAGTCTCCAACAAATTCCAAGGACTTGAAAGGCTAAGGACCGGGAATGCGATCGTCTTGGGAGCCGGTGGCC
>JBAUKK010000276.1:0-15236 GCA_049577645.1 Candidatus Deferrimicrobiaceae bacterium | reverse complement strand
GCCCGGGGAGGAATTATTCTCCCCGGTTTTTATTTCTCTTCTCCGTTACAATTAACGCATTGGATCAAATCCGCTTTATACGGAGCCGAACGTAACCCGCCTACGGATTTGTCACTGGATTGTCAAGGCCCCACTGTAACCATTTGAAATCATTAGGCCGGGAAGTCGTACTCGTCCACTTCCTATTCCTTATTTTTCAGACACTTATGCCAAAAATCCGTGGGAGTGGCGTGGGAGTGACAGGAAAGTTGTTCATCGAACATGAATCAGGTGAAATCCGTGCCCGTGAAATGTCCGTGGGGAATGCCCTGTCATCGACCCGGATGGGAGCCGCCCTGTCGGTGAGGGTCGTGAACCGTCCCACCATTTTGGGTTGAAAAAAAGGACGGAGCCGATGGCCCCGTCCTAAAATATTGACGCTGTTCTGGTTATAATTTTTTCAACTTGGCATATATGGCAGGAATTTCTTTCGCGGTGAACGCTTTGAGCGTTGTTGTCTTCACATTCCCCTGTGAACTCAATGCCAGCGCAAATGCAGTCTGTACTTCATCGCTTGGGCACTCGCCGATCGTTATATAGTCATATTCCCCCATTACCATGTACACACCGATCACCTTGCCGCCCATCTTCTCGTATAGCTTGATGCCTTCTTCGATTCGAGCTGGTGCGTTCATTATGTCCTTGCTTCCCTGATCCGTAAGTTTCAACAAGCCGATGTATGTCGGCATCAGTCATCCCTCCTTCGCATACGGAATTCATCCGCCCGTCCAAGATATTGTTTCCCTTCTCGTTGGCTCTCCCAGGAACGTGGTGAGCCGGATTCTCACGGCGGTCGGAATTGGCATACATCTGAAGAATGGAGGGTAAAAGAAACCGTTCTGGGAAAGTAGAAAAGCATCCCAGCCCCCTTTCATCAAAAGGGAAAACGATTGCCTGAAAGGTTGCCGGAAGCCTGTGGGCTAATTGGTTGGTTAACTGGTGGGGTTGATTGAAAACTATGGGTGAAATATACCTTCTGGCGAGGTAGGTTGCAAGGGATCTTTACTGTGGGGGATGCCTGAACTCCCACGGCGGTAGGCCGCTGCCGAACTTTGCAGAGGATGGAAGCTGTTACGAATTCTCGGCTGCGGTCACACACGGGAATTTCCTGTATCGTTGAACCATGCCCGAACGGAATATCCCCCGGTATGTCGTTTTTCTCACAGTTCTTTTCATTGCGGCGTTCCTGACAGGGTTCCTTGCTCCCATACCGGGGAAGATGGATCTGTTTGGCACGCTCAAGGATTCCCTTGAGCCTATCTTGTCATTGCCTCCCTGGAAGATGTTCTTCGTGATCCTACTCAACAACACGGCCAAGTCGTTCGCCGTTCTCCTGTCCGGTATCCTTTTCGGTATCGTTCCTCTGGTTGCCGTCGCAACGAACGGGTACGTTCTGGGAGTGGCCTACCTGTTCGCGTCCGGGGAAGTTGGATATGTGTTGGCGGCAAAGGCGGTGCTGCCCTACGGTGTGCTTGAGATCCCGGCAGTTCTCATTTCTGCAGCTTACGGTCTGTGGCTAGGCATGACATTCGCCAAGCGAATCCGACGGAGGGACATGGCAGGGTCCGGAGACCAGGTCAGGCGTGCGATCAGGATGTTCTTCAAGGTTGCTTTCCCGTTGTTTGTCCTCGCAGCCCTCATCGAGACCTTTCTGATTTTTTCAATGGGGGGAGGTGTCCCTCGGTGAAAACAGGTGGTAGTCGCAGAGATTAATATATCGAATGGGAGGGGAATCCCCTCACCCGCTTGCAGGCAATTGTGGCGAAGTGCGCCGAATGCACTGGCTACCACCCGGACGGGGGGATAGATTGCGAGGTGCCGCATTGTCCGCTATATGCCTGGATGCCTTACAGGGGACGCTGAAACACGCCTGTATTGCCCCTAAGATGCCCCCAGGGCGGACAATTTTCTTTTCAATGGATGGTAATATTCGAGTACGGGCACGAGTGACGGGAAAGAGAAATAAAAAGGGGCTACGGATTCCCGTAACCCCTTGATATTGTTGGTAGCGGGGACTGGATTTGAACCAGTGACCTTCGGGTTATGAGCCCGACGAGCTACCTGACTGCTCCACCCCGCGCCACAAAAGATATATTAGACACCCTAAGCGTCTCCCCGTCAAGTTTTAAGGCGGAATAATAAAGCGGAATAACCGATTATCCTGCCTATTTTTTTCTGTCTCGGGCCGGGGACCGTCTTTGTTTCCCCGGCCTGGGCCCGCCCGGAGAAATCGGTCTTTTCGGAACTCCCTTCGGAGGGCGCTTCCACTCCGGTTTCGGTTGCCGCGGGCCCTTGCGCTCTCCGGGGGGGGGCGCGGCGGTTACGGTCCTTTTCGGTTTCGGCGCATCCGCCGCCTCCCGCTCCTTCCGCTCGACGTAGGCGAACAGGGCCCGCACTTCCTTCCCCGTCAGGTAGCGCCAATCCCCCGGCTCCACGTTTAACAGCTCCTGCGGGCCGATCGCCACCCTGCGAAGCTTCATCACCCGGTGACCGATCGCTTCGAACATCTTGCGGACCTGGTGGTGACGCCCCTCGGCGATCCGGATCGAGATCCACGCCTTCCCTTCCCGCTCCTCCAGAAAGTTGACCTTTGCGGGGTTGGTCATCATGCCGTCGATCGGCAGGCCCCGTCGCAGAACGCCCAGTCTGCCCTGCGTAGGGATGTCCTTTACCTTGGCGATGTACGTCTTCTCGATGCCGAACTTGGGATGTGTGAGCCGGTAGGCGAAATCGCCGTCGTTGGTGAACAGGAGAAGGCCCGTGGTGTGGTAGTCGAGACGCCCCACGGGAAAGACGCGCGAGGAGATCTCGCCGACAAGCGATCCGGCGGTCTTCCTCCCCTCCTTGTCCTTCATCGTGGTGACGACGCTGTCGGGCTTGTGCGCCATCAGGTAGATCTTTTCCTCCGGTATGTCGAGGAGGAGAGTGCCGTCGATGCGGACTTCGCCGCGGGAGGGGTCCAGAAGAGTCCCCGGGTCGAGCACCGGTTTTTTCCCGACGGTCACTCTCCCCATGCGGATCATCTCGTCGGCGGTGCGGCGGGAGACCCCGGCGGCGCGGGAAATATAGCGGTTCAGCCTGTCCGTGGGCATGCCGATCCCCCTACCGGCTAATCTTCCGGCTGGTCATCCCCTTCGTCGTTTCCCACCTTCGGCAAGTCGGAAGGATAGGTCACCAGAGGCTCGGCAGGGTCGGAGGAAAAGTGCTCCCCCGATAAGGCGAACTTGGAAAACCCCTTGCCGGCGGGTGTCAGGGGCTTGATCTCTGTGTCATCCGCCTCCGTCCTCGATGCGGCATCGACCAAGACGTCGTCGGAGACGCCTTCCGGCAGAACGCTCAGGGTTGCCACGAAGAGGTTCCCGTGCTCGGTCTCTTCCCGCTCGGCCGAGAGCTCCTCCCCGGCCCCGGCCGGACCGCCGAATTCCACGAACAACTGCGGCGCACCGGGGGCCAAGGGCACCGGCGTGCCCGTCCTGGCCGCGAGGAAGTCCTCGATGTCGTGCATGGAGGGCAGCTCGGAGAGGCTTGCGAGCGAGAAGACCTCGAGGAACTCGCGCGTCGTGCCGAACAGGAACGGCCGGCCCGGCACGTCCTTTTTCCCCACCACCTTGACCAGTCGGCGCTCCATGAGGGTTCTAATCGACGCGGCGCAGTCCACGCCGCGTACCTGCTCGATCTCCTGGCGGGTCACCGGCTGGCGGTAGGCGACCACCGCCAGCGTCTCCAGGGAAGGCCGGGAAAACCGTTGCGGTTTCGTCTCGAAGAGTTTGCGAACGAACTCCTGGTTGGCGGGGTTCGTGCGCAGCTGGAGGCCCTTTGCCACCTCCTCGACGAGGATCCCCGACCCGTACGCCGAATACTTCGATTGCACGGCCTGGACCACTTCGCGCACCTCCTGTTTCGAGAGGCCGCCGAGGAGCTGGCCGATCCTGTCGAACGGAAGCGGCTGCGAGGAAACGAGCAAAAGGGATTCCAGGACGGAGACCGACCGGGAGATGTCCCGTTGCGCCGGCTGCCCCGGGCCGTCCGGCGTCTCCTCACCCCGCATCGGGATATTCGGGTCCTGTTCCATCTTCCCCCTCCCGGACGGCGGGCACGATCGTGATCAGCCCCATCGGGGTCGCCTGGTAGGCCTTCACCGTCCTCATCCGGATCAGTTCCAGTATGCCAAGAAAGAACGCGAGAATCTCGTTCCTCGTCGTGAACTCCAGAAGAAGCCGGTCGAACCGGATCGCTCCCTCCTCTTTCAGCCGGTCGAGAAGAAAGGCGATGGCGTCCGCCATGGAGAGCCGGTCCACGAAGATATCGACCCCCTCACCCTTCGGCATCTTCTCCAGGACGTCCTTGAAGGCGGAGATCAGGTCGGCAAGCGACAGCTCGGTGATCGCCACCTCCCCTTCGGGGATATCCTCGCCCAGGAAATCCCGGACGAAGACGTCGCGCCCCAGCAGCGGCCGTTCGGCCAGGCGCGCCGCCGCCTCCTTCATCCGCTCGTACTCCACAAGCCGGCGGGAGAGCTCGGCCCGCATCGCCTCCGGGTCCTCCTCCGGCTCCGGTTCGTCCCCATGCCGGGGGAGCAGCGACCGCGACTTGATGAACAGAAGCGTCGCCGCCATTACCAGGAACTCCCCCGCGATGTCCAGGTTGAGCGCCTTCATCACGTCGATGTAGGCAAGATACTGCTCCGTGATCTTGGCGATGGGGATGTCGTAGACGTCGAGGCGGTTCTCCCGGACAAGATGCAGAAGAAGATCGAGCGGCCCCTCGAAGACCTCGAGCTGGAGCCGGATCCCCGGGACCTGGCCGTTCGCCGGGGAGTGCTCTTCCTTCGTCCCCCCTGCGCCGCCAAGCCGCTTTTCGTCGTTTCCGTTATAGTCCGACAGCTTTACGCACCTCTTTCATCTTCCCTGCCGCCACCTCCCGCGCCCGCTCCGTTCCTTCCGTAAGGAGATCCCGTACGGAGACGCCGCTGTCCACGATCTGCTTCCTGCGCTCCCGGACGGGCCCCAACACCTTCTCCATGTTTTCGTACATCCATTTCTTGCACTCAATGCAGCCGATCCCGGCGGTGCGGCACCCCACATCGACCTTCCCGATCGTCTCCGGCGGGGAGAAGATCTTGTGGTACGAGAAGACGTTGCATACTTCCGGATTGCCGGGATCGGTGCGCCTGACGCGCGCCGGATCGGTCACCATCGGCTTTACCTTCCCCCAGACTTCCTCGGCGGTATCGGACAAAAGGATCGCGTTGCCGTACGTCTTGCTCATCTTCCGGTTGTCGGTCCCCATCAGCTTGGGGGTTTCGGTGAGGAACGCCTCCGGGATGGCGAATATCTCCTTGTAGAGGAAGTTGAACCTCCGGGCGATCTCGCGCGTCAATTCCAGGTGCGGGACCTGGTCTACCCCTACGGGGACGAGAGCCGCGTCGTACATGAGGATGTCCGCCGCCTGGAGGACGGGGTACCCCAGGAATCCGTAGGTTTGCAGATCGCGGGACGCCTGTTCGCGCAGCTGCTCCTTGTACGTGGGGTTGCGCTCCAGCCACGGCAACGGGGTGATCATGGAGAGCAGCAGGTGCAGCTCGGCGTGCTCCGGCACATGGCTCTGGATGAAGATCGTCGACCGTTTCGGGTCGATCCCCGACGCCAGCCAGTCGATGATCATGTCGTCGACGCTCTCGCCGATGATCTCCGTGCGCTCGTACTCGGTCGTGAGCGCGTGCCAGTCCGCCACGAAGTAGAAGCAGTCGTTCTCCTGCTGGAGGTTCTTCCAGTTCACGAGCACGCCGAGATAGTGCCCGAGGTGCAGCTTGCCGCTCGGCCGCATGCCGCTTAGCACCCGCTTGCGCACGAAAAATCCCCCTTTACGGTAATCCACCAAGAAAGATGGAGAAAAGCAGGTTCATCACGGGGTAGATGATCCCCCGGATTATACCAAACGGGTCGAACATGAACAGGGCGATGACGATGAAAATCCCGTACCGCTCCACCGAGGCAAGCGCCTGGGAGGGACCGTACGGAAGCAGCCCCACCGCGATCCTCCCCCCGTCCAGGGGGGGGATGGGGATCAGGTTGAATATCGCCAGCAGTACGTTCCACTTGATCGACGCCACGCACATCAGGGACACGGGGATCAAGACCATCTGGAGGGAACCGTCCGGCTGGACCGACAGCCCCTGGTAAAACGCCTTCTGGATGGCGTAGGGGTCCAGGAACCCGATCAACCGGAAGATCAGCCCCGAGACGCCGGCCAGCGCCAGGTTCGTTACCACCCCTGCCGAGGCGACGTAGATCGGGTCGCGCTTCTGGTCCCGGAGGAGCCGGAAGTTCACCGGGACCGGCTTGGCCCATCCGAACAGGAACGGGCTCCGGGTAAGGATGAGGAACGCGGGCAACAGGATCGTCCCTATCGGGTCGATGTGCGGCAGGGGGTTGAGCGTTACCCGGCCGAGCATCTTGGCGGTCGGATCCCCTTTTTTAAACGCCACGTACCCGTGCGCCGCCTCGTGGAAGGTGATGGCGAGCACAAGCGGGAGCGCTTCGACGGATATCCTGTGCAGAAAGGAAGCAATATCTGCCAACGGGGAACCTCTCTCCTCTCTATAAAAAAGGTTATTTTAGCAGATCGGAGGCGCGAACGGGGTGCCCCCGGCCTATTGCGGGGAAGTTACGGCTTGGGGAATCGCATGAGGACGAACGACATCTCGTCGGCCTTCGTGCGCAGTTCCCCCACGAATTTTCGTTCGAGGATCTCGTCCAGGACCTGCTTGTAGAGGGGGCCGGCCGGATATCCCAGTTCCTTGAGATCCTTCCCCTTAAGATACGGCCGGACGTACTTGAGCTGGGTGAAATAAAGGGAAATATACCTTTTGATATCATTATGTTTCGCCTTTGCCATAAGGTAAAGGATTACCTCGTTCGGCAGCGGGTTCAGGCAGTCGTAGATGAACTTCCGCGAGAGGACCCGGGCGGACAGAAGCCTGTGTGTGATGCCTGGTGCCTCGTCCTTGGCGAAACGAACCCGGTCCCGAAGCTTCCGCCCCACACCTAATTCGGCGGCGAATTGTTTCGCCTCCTCGGGAGACAGAGGGTTCAAAAGCGACAGGAACAGGACCGACCACCGTTCCACCTTCTCCTCCAGGAAGAGAAGGGAAAACCAAACGAGGATCTCGGAGGTGTCCTCCAGCAGGGCGATCTGGTCCTTGTCGAGGGTGATCTTCGGGTGGAGGGAGGAGCCGATGCCGAAAGTGGCAAGGCGCTTCAGGATCCCGATGGGCTCCTCCTCCTTGAGGATCAGCTCCAGCTCGCTGAACAGCCGGGGCTTGGGCAGCCGCGCGATCAGGTCGAGCCGGACGGCGTTGCGGACCAGGTTCTGGGTGTGCCGGCCGATCGCGAAGCCGAACCGGCGCTCGAACCTCGTGGCCCGAAGGATCCGGGAGGGGTCCTCGATGAAGGAAAGGGAGTGGAGGATGCGCAGCACCCTTTCCTTGATGTCGCGCTGCGCCCCGAAGAAATCGATCATCTCCCCGAACACGCCGGGGTTCAGCCGCACGGCCAGGGTGTTGATCGTGAAGTCCCGCCGGTACAGGTCCAGCTTCAGGCTGCTGTACTCGACGGTGGGAAGCGCCGCCGGCTCCCGGTAATACTCCACCCGCGCCGTGGCGACGTCGATCTTGTAGTCGTCCGGAAAAACGAGGACCGCCGTCCCGAACTTGTGGTGGGGCCGCACCCGGCACGGGTACTCCTGCGAGAAGGCGTCCGCAAAGGCGATCCCGTCCCCCTCGATCACGATGTCGACGTCGAGGTTGTGATTGCGCATCACCAGGTCCCGCACGAACCCGCCGACGACGTACGCCTTCATCCCGAGACGCTCCGCCACCACCCCGGCGCTGGCCAGCAGGTCGAACACCCGGGCCGGAAGGAGCTCCTGCATCAGCTTGTGGACCATCTTGCGCCGGGCGAGCGCCCCTTCCGCGGGGATGTCCTCTCCGGGATCCGGGGGCACCACGTCCCGCACGTCGTGGAGGAACCGAAGGAACCCGGTCCGGGTGATGACCCCTTTTATCCGGCCTTCGGAGACGACCGGGATCAGCCGCTGGTTCTTCCCGATGATGATATCCTGGACCCGCTCGATCCCGTCCCCGGGCGCTACGATGTCGAAATCGTCATTCATGTATTCCTCTACACTTTCACTCCCAAGTCCGTGGAAAAGCCCCTTTTCGACAATCTGCCTGGTGATGATGCCGATTACCTCCCTTCCCTTTAGCACCGGGACGGCGTTGATGTTGTAGCGGGTCAAGAGGTAGTGGATATCGGTCATCGTGTTCTCGACCGTGGCGTGCCGCACGGGGGAGGCCATGAGGTCGGCCGCGGTGCGCCGCGCTATGACCTTTTCCGCCAGCGTCGAAAGGATCTTCTCGCGGATCTGGAAGATCGTTGCGTCCTTGACCGTGGCCGACGCCGCGTAGTGGTGCCCGCCGCCGCCGAACTCGCGCATCAATACCCCGACATCCACCTCGGGCTTGCGGCTGCGCGCGACCAGCACGACCCGGTCCCCCATCTGGCAGACGGCGAGGAGGACGCTGATCGCCTCCATATCGCGCAACTTGTGGACCAGGACGGCCAGGTCCCCCACGTACTCCTCCCGCCGCGCCTCCGCGATGACCACCTCCACCCCATGGATGGTGTACGTCTTCGACGACTGGATGAGATCGTACAGGAGCGAGACTTGCTCGGCAGTGAAGTCCTTGGCGAGGATGTCCGTCACCGCCCCCAGGTCGGCGCCGCAGGACAGAAGGTGCGCCGCGGCAAAGTAGTCCGGAACCGTCGTCGAGGGGAAGGAGAGCGACCCCGTGTCCTCGTAGATCCCCAGCATCATCACCGTCGCCTCGTCCGGCGTGATCGGGATGCCCCGCTCTTTGAGGATCTCGATGAGGATCGTCGTGGTCGACCCGACTTTCTTGACCACCTCCAGGCTCCCCTCGATGTCGGCCTCCCCCTCCGGATGATGATCGTAGACGTGGACGTCCACGCCCGGCTTTCCGATCAGGTCCCGGAACGGGCCGATCCGCGACAGTTTCCGGATGTCGACGAGGATCAGCCGGGTCACCTTCTCCAGGTCGATCTCGCGGACCTTCTTCATCTCTACCGCGTACAGGGCCGACTGGAGGAGGAACCCCTTGACCGTCTCCTCCTTCGCGCCCGGAAGCACCAGGACGGCCCCGGGGTAGAGCTTGCGGGCCGCCAGCATCGAAGCGATGGTGTCGAAGTCCGCGTTGATGTGGGTGGTGATGACTTCCATAGGTAATAAGTACTTTTTTTTACGACATGTTACAAGTCGCCCCCTTCGTTTTTACCATTTTCTGACATGACGGGACGCAGTGACTTATCGTTTCCGGAAAAATGTATTTGTCCCTCATACGCGGGCATCCTAAGATTCGCATAGAGGGAACTGCCGTAACGTCCCGGACAGGTTCTTCGTCCAGAGCAGCGTCGGCTCCCACGATCAAGCCGGACCATGACCTCCACCGCTTCGATTTCCGGTGCGTCCAGGCGGTACCCATTCATCTTTATCCCTGCTGACCCGAAGTAATCCGTGCGGACCCGTATGTCAACCTCTTGAAATAAAATGGAATCATTATGTATTTATTTTCCTCGTCCCGTGGGTTTGCTACCCATAACCATCTGATTATCATATAGATTTACGAAGGGCATCGATTTTGCTGTTTTAATCCACAGGTTTCCGGGACCTGTGGAAAAACAGTGGGGGATATCATCGAATTGGAACGGTTATTTTCGGTATACAAAGTAGAGGGAAAAACCAGGATCCTGCTTGGGGGACTGGTGGAACGTCGGAAATCCAGACGTAGAAAATCCAATCGAAGCATGCTCGTGGAAATGGCGAAACGGAAATTCGCGGAATCGCCGGACGAGGATATCAAGATCTTTCTCAGGGAAGAAAAATGACCCCGATGATCGAGGATCGTATCGTTGAACTAAGTACGTGATTTGCCCACACGGCCACCTATCCCCTTGGGTGGTGCTTCCGATGGACCTCCCGGAGCCGTTCCGCCGTCACGTGCGTGTAGATCTGGGTGGTCGAGATGTCGGCGTGCCCGAGCATCGCCTGCACCGCCCGCAGGTCCGCTCCGCCCGCCAGAAGGTGCCCGGCGAAGGAGTGGCGCAACGTGTGCGGGGAGATCGGTCCGCGGATTCCGGCCTCCCTCCCCCACCGGGCGATCCGGTTCCAGAGCGTCTGCCTGGTGATCGGTCGCCCCAGCCGGGAGAGAAACAGGAGGTTGCCCGCGCCCTTCTTCCTGAGGAACCGGGGCCGCCCGTGCTTCACGTACTCCTGGAGCGTATCGAGTGCGAGCTGCGCGACGGGGACGACCCGTTCCTTGCCCCCTTTGCCGACCACGCGGAGGAACCCGGCGTTACCGTCCACGTTCTCGAGCCGAAGGGACACGACCTCCGTGGCACGCAGGCCGGATGCGTACATGAGCTCGAGCATTGCCCGGTCTCGCATACCCTCGGGCGTGTCCCGGTCGGGGGCAGCCAGAAGACTCTCCACTTCGGAATGGGTCAGGTATTTGGGGAGGGGGCGCCCGATCTTCGGCCCCCGGGCGTCGGCGATCGGGCTCGCGGGCAGGAGCCCTTCCCGGACAAGGTAGCGGAAGAACGACCGGACCGTGGAGACGTGGCGGGCGACGCTGCGCGCGGAGAGTCCCTTGTCCCGAAGGGCGGAAAGGAACGAGAGGAACTCGGAACGGGAGAAGGCCGGCAGCCCGACCCCCGCGGAGAGAAGGTGCGAGGCGAACCGACGCATGTCGAAGCCGTACGCCTCGACGGTATTGGCGGATAGCCGCCGCTCGGTCCGGAGGTGGAGGAGGAAGGCGTCTGCGAGGGCGTCGATATCCATGCCCGCTTACCGGGTCCGGCGCTGCCGGACGGCGTCCCCCGACAGATTCCGCCCATTCGCGGCACCGGGCCGGATTTCGCGGATGCTCGCCTCCATCTTGTCGAGATCGATCAAACCGCAGGTCGCCGTCCCGCTTACGAACCCGCATGCCTCGCCGGGGTTCAGGATCAGGGCCCGCCCGATGCGCATCGTCAGCGGCCGGTGCGTATGGCCGAAGAGGATCAGGTCGAACCGGCCCCCCTCGCCGATCTCCTCCTGGAGCTCGTCGAAGGAGTGGGCCATGAGGACATTTCGCCCTCCGATCTCGGGCATATAGGGGCCCTGGTGGAAACCGTTCCCGGAGACGGCCTGCAAGCCTTCCTTGTCGCAGTCGTTGTTCCCGTAGACGCCGATCAGCGGGATTCCGCACTCCCGGTATGCGTCGATCGTCTCAGGGCGACATACGTCGCCCAAGTGCAGGACCACCCCGACCCCCTCCTCCCGGAAAAGGGCGAGGGCGCCCTCGGTAAAACCCCTCTGGTCGTGCGAGTCGGACAGGATACCCGCCTTCATCGTCCGCCCCCCTCAGTCGCCGATCGCCTCGAGGAGCGCCTGGCGAATCTCCTCGACCCGTTCCGGGTGGACGATCTTCTTCCCGTCCCTGTCCATGAGGTAGAAGACGTCGGCCACCTGGTCCGCCTTCGTGGAGATCTTCGACAGGACGATATCGAGCCCCAGGACGGCAAGCGTGCGGGTGATGTCGTAGAGGAGGCCGATGCGGTCGTAGGTGAAGATGTCGACCACGGTGAACCGGGAGGAGACCGAGTTGTCGAAGACCACGTGCGTAGGGCGGAACTTGGCCACCTTCTCCCGGGAGAACCGGGCGACCTTCCTCTCGGCGATCAGTTCCCCGACATCGATTTCCCCGAGCAGGACGGCAGAGAGGTCGACGGCCACACGCTCCTTCTTCGGGTTGTCTTTGAGGCTTTTGCCCATGTACGTCACGAAAAAGGTGTCCAGTGCCACGCGGTCTACCGACGTCGCGATCGTGGCGTTCAGGATGTTGATCCCGTTGGCCGAAATCGTGCCGGCGATCTTGGAGAAGAGGCCGTGCTGGTCGGGGCAGACGACGATCAGTTCCGACGTGCCCAACTGGGGGGAGTCGAACGTCTCTACCCGAGGGGTGGCGCCGTCGTAGGAGGACAGGATGCGCAGGTGGTCGGCAAACCGATCGTCCGGCGTCCCCAGAAAATACCTGTCGTCGAACCGGGAGAGGTATTCCGAGACGGCGGCGGGCGGAAACGGCAAAAGCATCTCGGCCACCTGTTCGCGGCGCTGCCTCGGCCGCTCCGTGAACGGCCGCTTGAGCCTCCCGGTCTCGAGGACGTTCTTCGCTTTATCGTACAGCTCGAGCAGAAGCATCGCCTTCCACTGGGTCCAGACTTCCGGGCCCACGGCACGCATGTCGGCGTACGTGAGAAGGTAGAGCATGTCGAGCCGCGCCGGCGTATCCACCGTCTCGCAGAAGCGGATGATCAGCTCGATGTCGTGCATGTCCCTCCGCTGGGAAACATGCGCCATCAGGAGGTGGTGCTCCACGAGGAAGACGAGGTCATCGATCTCGTCCTGTGTAAGCCCCATCCGTTTCCCGATGCGCGCGATGATCTGCGCGCCGATGCTTGAATGGCCGTGCCCCTTCCCCTTCCCGATGTCGTGGCAAAGGATCGCGAGCGCGAGAAGGTCCTTCCGCGGGATCGATCGGTAGATGGCGAGAAACGCCTCTTCCTCGCTTGTACGCCGCCGGATCCCCGCGAGGCCGGGGAGGATGCTCGCGGCAAGGATGAGGTGTATGTCCACGGTGTAGACGTGGTAGATGTCCCGCTGCACGAGGAAGGAGAGGGAGGCGAACTCGGGGATGAACCTCCCCAGGACCCGGCATTCGTGCATGGCGAGCAGGGTCTCGTGCAGGTAGTGCGGGTCCGACAGGATCGACAGGAACAGATTCGCCGCCCTCGGGTCCCAGAGAAATTCGGGCCCCAGGGACGAAAGGGCCCTCTGGATTCCCTGCTTGGCCTGCGCCGTGGGGACGGCCCGTGTATTCTGCATGGCCCGGAAGAACTCGAGGATCCGCAGGGGCTCCTTCTGGAACGAGACGCCGGCCAGGGTGCTGAGCTTCCCCTTGTACAGGACGCCGACCCCTCCGACCTTCTTCTTCTGGAGGGAGTAGAGGGGCTTTCGGAACCCTTCCATGAGATGACGGTCGACCTGCTCCAGGAGTTCATCGGCCAGGCCCACCGTGATGGCGGCGTTCATGTAGTAGGTCCGCATGAACCGCTCCACCGCCAGGTTCCTTCCGCGGTCCCGGTACCGGAAGACTTCGGCCATGGGGTCCTGGACCTCGAAGGAGAGAACGTCGGTCTTCTTGCCCGCCAGAAAGTGCAGCTCGTTCCGTACCCGGAGCAGGTAGTCCTGGGCATGCCCGATCGCCCGGACGATCTTCTCGCCGACAACCCCCTTGTTGCGCAGTTCGTTCAGGTTTCGGCACTTGTATTTGACGCGCGCCACCCACAGGGCGGAGTGAAGGTCCCGCAATCCCCCCTTCCCCTCCTTGACGTTGGGCTCCAGCACGTAGACCGTCTCTCCGTATTTTGCGTGGCGTTTCCGCATCTCGTCGAGCTTCTTCCCGATGAACCGGTCGGCGCCCGAGAAGAAGAGGAACTTCTCGATCTCGCCCGCCGATTCCCGGAAGAACCCCTCTTGCCCCGCGACGAAACGGAAATCCATGAGCGCCGTCCGGATCGAATCGTCCGCCGCCGCCATCTTGAACGTCTCCTTGAGGTTACGTACGCTGTACCCCACGTCCAGGCCCAGGTCCCAGAGAGGGTACAGGATCCGCTCCGTTACCCCCTCCACGTACGGGTCCGATTTGTACGAATGGAGGAAGAGCAGGTCGATGTCCGACTTCGGGCACAACTCCTGCCGCCCATACCCGCCGACGGCGATGACCGCCATCCGGTAATTCAGGTCGCTTGAAGAGGCAAGGTACTTCTCCCGGGCGCGGTCATGGAGGGCGCGCAGCACGTTGTCCATCGCGTCGGCGAGCGTATGGCAGGCGACGTTCCCCCCGGCAGTCCCCGTGCGCTGCTCTTCACGCACCGCGGCGAGCGTACCGGCCAGGTAGGACTTGAGATAGTCGACGAGGTCGCCCTCGGCCAGGCCCGGTAAACCGGGTTCCGAGCGAAAGAGAGGAACGGACATGGTGCCCCTCACGACCTCGTGCGGGCCAGCGCGCCGTTATCCCCGTAGTACCGGATGGCCTCCACCACGCTGTCGGAGATCGTCTCCAGGTATGCGTGGCGGCGCAACCGGGCCTCTTCCGTGCGGTTGCTGATGAAGGAGGTCTCCACGAGAACGGCCGTCATCCGGGCGCCCACAAGGACGTAGAAGGGCGCCTGCTTCAGCCCCAGGTCGTGCACGGGGCCGTGCCGGCTGCTGATGTTCCGGACGATGGTGTCGTTGACGGTCTTTCCGAGCTTGAGCGACTCCTTTTTCCTTCCATAGGTGGACAGGTCGTCGATGATGAACTTGACCTCGGAGAGCTTCTTCACGGAAACCCCGTTCTCGCGGGCGGCAAGCTCCAGCGCCGCCCGGTCGGTGGCGCGGCTCAGCACGTAGGTGGAGATCCCCCGGGCCCTCCGGTTCCTGCTCGCGTTGATATGGAGCGACACGAAGATGTCGGCGTTACCCTGGTTCGCCATCCCGGTCCGCTCCTCGAGCGGGATGAACACGTCGGCATCCCGGGTCATTTTGACGTCGAACTGCCTGTACCGGGACAGCTTCTCCCGTACCATCCGCCCGATCGTCAGCACAACGTCCTTCTCCTTCAATCCCGTGGGGCCGGTCGCCCCCGGATCTTTTCCCCCGTGGCCCGGGTCGAGCATGACGACGATCTTGCCGCCCTTGTCGGAGATCGCGGAGCGTTGCCTCCCCGACGGCGCCCCCTCCACGTCCACGATGATCCGGGGCGGGCCGGGAAGGTCGAACACGCGGTACCCGCTCTCCCGTTCGAGATCGATGACGACACGCACCACGTCCGCCTGGAACCGGCCGGCGCGGACACGGGTGAGAAGTCCGTTGTTCACCTCCGTCGGGTGCCGGACGATCTCGTCGCGAAGGGACGCCTTCTTGATGTCGATGAAGATCCGGGGGGGCAGGTTTCCCGCGGGGTCGGCGGGCAGGAAATTCGCATCGTACTCCGCCTCCTCATCGAGGTCGATGACTACGCGGGTGTACTCCTGGTT
>JBAUKK010000275.1:0-1549 GCA_049577645.1 Candidatus Deferrimicrobiaceae bacterium | reverse complement strand
CCCCAGAAGTTCCTCCGCCGCCTCCCGGAGCATCTCCTCGTACTGCGCCAGATCCGCCGTCTCGCTCCCGTCGAGAAATCCCATCGCCCGCCCGTGCTGCTTCGTTGCGCCTGAGACAGTCCGGCCGCTCGGGCGCTTTCCCCCATCCGTCAGCAGGTACCGGATCTTCGAGCCGGGGCGCAGCGTCACGCCCCGGCCGCACAGCTCGCGGGTGACCGCGGCGGCGACCGTGTCGGTGACGTACTGCTCCGGCGCCCTGGACAGGCGCCTCGCGACGGAAAGCGCCTCCGGCGGGACGCGTCCCTCCTGCAGTTCCGCCGCTGCGCATTCCACGATCTCCCGCAGGCGAGGCAGCATCGCGCGCAGCGCGTCCAGGTTCCCGGCTTTTGCCATCTCCGCAAGCAGCGCCTGCTGGAGGGAGGCGACGAAGGGCGGGGTGTCGGAGCGGCGCATCGCGATCCCGCGCGCCTTGATCTTGCCTCCTGCGAACGCCCCGACGAACCGGTTCGGGACGGCGACCGACGGATTTCGCTTCGAGGGAAGGAAGGCGAGCCACCGGTAGATCCCCTCCAGGGCGATCGGCATCCCCGTTTCATCGGTGATGGCCTCCGCCAGCCGGCGGTAGTCTCCTTCCGTCGCGCCCTCCCGCGCAACCCACACGGCGTCGGTCAGGCCGTGCAGGAAGGAAAACCCCTCGCGCTCGGCGATCTCCTTGGCACAGAGGAGCTTCTCCCTCCCCCAGGCGGTGACCGCCTCGTGCGCCTCGATCCGGCCGAACCGGGCGTTCTTGTACCCGAGGAACCCGAAGCAGACGACGAGGATCCACTTGAGCGCCGCCTGCCGCTTCCGGAAGAAGTCGCGCTCCTCTTCGGTGGCGGCCGACCTATGGCGCTCCTTGAGAACCCGCCGTTTTTCGAGGACGGGGGCCAGCACCACCGGAATGAGACCCCTGCGGCGGGCGCACGTGTGAAAACCGATCTCGGGGACGGGGAGGCCCGGGCGGCAGCAGCGGCAGTTGACCGTCTCCGGGGAGATGTTGTACCGGTCCATGAGCGACGGGTACATCGAGGCGAAGTCAAGCTCGCCCGTGTTTTCATGCAGGCCCGGCCGGGGAAGGTAGGTGAGTCCCCCCTTGTCGGTCGTGACGAGCCCGGCGCCCGTCTTGAACTCTTCCGGCTCCCGCTTCTTGTAGGGGACGAGGATTCCCTGAGAAAGCGCCGCCGCTACCTGCATCGCCGAGATGGCGGTCCCCGGCGACGAGCGGGCCATTCGCTGCAGCGGAATGCCGGAGAGGCGACAGAGCTCGATCAGGCCCGGGAGGCCGGTCTCCCCGAAGAGGAAGGAGTTGCGGGCGTCCACGTGCCACCGGCCGGAGAGGGTGTGCGGCGCGGCGCGGAAGATCACTCGCCCGTACGAGAAGTAGGACCGCTCGCGGGCGCGCCGGATGCCGCCTCTTTCCGGGTCCTCCCCCTCCTGCGCGGGGCGTGCCCCTTTCCCGGCCGCCCTCCCCGGCGGACGGGGGGGGCGGCCTAAGGGGAGCGGCATACGG
>JBAUKK010000274.1:0-4904 GCA_049577645.1 Candidatus Deferrimicrobiaceae bacterium | reverse complement strand
CTCCTTCCCTTCCGCCATATTCTCCCGCTGCCGTTCCGTCACAGGCGCTTGGTTCGACGAATACGGAACCGCTCCGGCAACAGGGAGAGATCCCGGTATTCTCCAGGGTCCTGTCAGGCGAAAGCCCATTTGTGCCGGCGGAGGGTAATTTTGATGACCTTCCGTCCGTGGTCGTCGTGGGAATTCCGCCGGCCGCATCGGCCGATCCCCCTGCCGGGACGGTGCCGTACCTGATCGTTCTCCGGGATGAGAAAGAAGCCGATCTCGTGCTCTCGCCCCGGGATATCGACGGCCACCTGGCCGGGGATGTCGAAGGGTACCCGGTGGTGCAGCTGGACGCGGGATTTTTCGACAATGCGTCGGAGGAGTTCGAAAAGGGCGAAGACGGCAGCTACGCCGGCCTGACGACCCGGATCGACAAGTTCATCCGGTATTTCCAGAACAAGGGGCGGGACAGGTTCGAAGTCTGGCTTTCCCGGTCCGGGAAATATTCGGACATGATGCGAAGTATTCTGGCGAGGTACGGAATACCGGGCGATCTCGTCTATCTTGCCCTGATCGAAAGCGGGTTCTCCCCTCGGGCCTATTCGGTTGCCCGTGCGGCGGGCCCCTGGCAGTTCATCGCGCCGACAGGACGCCGGTACGGCCTTCGGGTCGACTGGTGGGCAGACGAGCGCAGGGACTACGAAAAATCGACCCATGCGGCCGCTTCCTACCTCAGGGACCTGTACGGCATGTTCGATTCCTGGCCGCTGGCCGCTGCCGCGTATAATGCCGGCGAAGGCAGGATCATGCGGGCCGTAAGCCGGTACAAAACGGAGGATTACGCCAAGCTCATCCGCTACCGGTCCCTGTCCCGGGAGACGAAGGACTACGTCCCCAAGATGCTCGCGGCGCTTACGATCGCGAAGGACCCGGAAAAGTACGGGTTCGGAGACGTGTTGTATGAGGATCCGCTGGAGTTCGACAAGGTTTCCGTTCCCGGCGGGATAGACCTCGCCGCGATGGGAGAGATCATCGATGTGCCCTTGGACATCCTGAAGGAATGGAACCCGGAGCTCAAGCGTTTCTGCACGCCTCCCAACGTGGAGGCGTACGAAATCCGCCTCCCCAGCGGGTTTGCCACGGTTGTCGAGGAGCGGATGGAGCAGATTCGCAAGGAAGCGAAAGTCACCTTCCTCCTTCATCGGGTCGTTAGAAAAGACACGCTCGCCTCTCTTGCAAAGGAGTACGAGACGCCCGTGTCCAGCCTGAAAGAAATGAACGGTCTCAGAAGCAACTCCCTCCGCCGGACCTCCCGCCTGATCATTCCGGTTACCGGCCTTTCCGGGGAGGAGGCGCCTCCCGGAACGAAAGTGTCCCCCGATATGCTCCGGATGGTGCATATGCGGGGGGACGATGGGTATCGGCGGGGGCAGAGGATACGTGTGCGCCGGGGGGACACCCTGTGGAAAATCGCAAGAAGGGCGGGCGTAAGCGTCAATTCGCTGGCCCGGGCGAACAGGATGAAGTCTACCGGCGTCCTCCGCATCGGCGCGATCATCCGGATCCCGGGCGCCGTTTCGTCCTCCGGGAAAGGGTCCCGGTACGTCGTCCGCCGCGGGGAAACCTTATGGTCGATCGCAAGGGCCCACGGCGTCACGGTGAACCAGCTTGCCAGGCGTAACCACATGTCTGCCCGGGAAATGCTGCGAAGCGGCCGCGTCCTTCAGATTCCCACGGAGTCGTAAGCTGCCCGACCCGCGTTCATTCGTCTACCTGGATAACGCCGCAACCTCCCTGCCCAAGCCCAAGGGTGTCGCCGAGTCCGTGGCCGGGGCGATCCGTCGCGCGGGGAATCCGGGCCGGTCGGGCCACGCACTCGCCATTCGATCGTCCCGGGACCTTTTCGTGGCGCGGGAAAGGCTCGCCGAGCTTTTCGGCGTGAGGGACAGCTCCCGGTTCGTGTTCACGGGAAACGCCACCGGGGCGCTCAATCAGGCGATCAAGGGGATTTTGCGACGCGGTGACCACGTCGTTACGACCTCTGTCGAGCACAACTCGGTGATGCGGCCGCTCAGTCGGATGAAAAAAGCGGGTGTCAGCGTGACCGTGGTTCCCGCATCCCCCGACGGGGCTGTGGAGGCGAAATCGGTAGCGGCCGCCATCCGGAAGAAAACCCGGCTGGTGGCTGTCGTCCACGCGTCGAACGTAACCGGTGCCATCCAGCCCGTAGAGGAGATTCTGCGCATCGCCCGGAAAGCCGGCGCCTACACGCTCGTGGACGCGGCGCAGACCGCGGGGTCGATCCCCCTCTCCCTTTCCGGCCTTTCCGCCGATCTGGTGGCGGCCCCCGGGCACAAGGGGCTCCTGGGCCCCCAGGGGACGGGTTTTCTCTACATCCGGGAGGGTGTACCGCTTGTCCCGCTGATCGAGGGAGGCACCGGCAGCCGCTCCGAGTCGGACCGCCAGCCCGACTTCCTCCCCGACGCCTTCGAGTCCGGGACACTGAACAGCGTGGGGATCGCCGGCCTTTCGGTCTCCCTTGCCTGGCTGCTGCGCAAGGGGATCGACCGGATCCGCAGGAAGGAGACGGATCTCCTGGAGGGACTGGTGGAGGGGATGGGCCGGATAAGCGGCGTGACCGTGTACGGTCCCCGGGAGCCGTCCCGCCGGGCCTCGGTCGTCTCGTTTCTCGTCGAGGGGATGGATCCCGCCGAGGTGGGTCGTCGTCTGGAAAAGAAATTCGGCGTACTGGTGCGGGCGGGCCTCCACTGCTCTCCGAACTCCCACCGGACGCTTCGGACCTTTCCGGAAGGGACGGTGCGCGTAAGTCCCGGCCCGTTCACCACGAGAAAGGAGATCTCCCGGTTTCTTCAGGGCTTGAGAAAGATCGCCGCCTCCCCCCGGTAACAGGGCCTTCGGATTTTCTCTATCCCTTCGCTTTCATTGACCTACCTGTCACTGCTGTGCGGCGCGCAGGAGGAAGATGATCGGTCCGGGCGTGATCGCCAGGCAAATCAGGAGCAGGTACTTCGGGAACGGGAACAGCCTGCTCATCCCGGCGATGAGCCCGATGCCGCCTCCTCCGCCGATCAAGGCGTTGCCTGGAAGATTGAACAGCACACCGATGATGAGGTAGCGCTGCCGGAGCAGGAAGGGGACGACCCGCGACGGGGCGCTGCGCAGGAGAAACCGGAGGCGTTCCTCCGTGTCCAGCGGCTCGAGTGCCATCACCAGGTCCCGGCCCCGGTTGAGGTGGAACCACCCCAGGGCGTGGGCGAGGTGGCGAGGCGGAAGGAGCCTTCCGAACAGGAAGCTGAGCGACAAGGCGAACACGGTGCACAGGTAGACGAGAACGATTCCCTTCATCCCGAGCATCGCCATGAGCATGAGGCCCACCTCGATGCCGGGGAGGAAGGGAATCGCCAGAAGGAGAATGTAGAAAACAATCGAGGCGAACATGGTGAAGACGGCCATGTTCACATGGCGGGGCCACATCTGGAACGCAATGTGGTTTGCCAGCCACCCGACCGCGTAATTGAGGAAGAGGAGAACGAACAGGAACAGGGCAATCTTGACCGTGATGGATATCCATCTCCGGGCCGCCCCGGCCCCGTCTTCCCGCGTCATGTGCGCCCTTTCGGCGGAACGGGCATCGTCGGTTTCTTCCACGGTACGACACGAACTCCTCTCCCGGTCCGGTTATTCGACCCGTCGCCCCCGGTACCAGAACTCCTGGTCGATCGTCCAGTACCACTTTTTGTGAACCCACCGGGCCGTCGCATCCACGGTATCCCCCCGTACGATTCCCTCCCAGGTCATTATGCCGTGCGTCGTGCTGACTACCTGGGCCCGGAAACGGATCCCGCCGCGTTGCTCGATTGCCGAATAGGACGCATTCCGGAAGTTCCACGACTCCACGCAACCGCTGGAAGTGAACATGCCGCCCTGGAAAATCAGGTAGTCGTCATGGTCGGGATCTTTCCCCTTCTCTCCGGCTTTCACGTAATAGGTTTTTCCGTCGAGGAGGTGAGAGACCGCGCCTCCCCCGGGGGGACCGGGGTCCTTCATCCCCCATTCCGTGACGGAGCGGGCCCAATACTCCGACGGCTTCGGGTTTGACTGGTACCATTTGGATTTCTTGCCGGCCCAGGTGTACCGCACATCGACATCGCCATCCTGTACCGTGCCCTCCCAGTGAACCGTTCCGTGGGATTTGCTTCGGATGTCGGATGCGAATGTGATGGTGTCTCCCTTTACCGTCGACGTGTATGAACCTTCGTCGAACCCGTAATGTTTTTCGAAATACGTCGACCGGAACTTCGGGTCCCGGAAGATGTACGTGTCCTTCCCGTCTGCCTTCTTCCCCGCTTGGCCTCTCTCGACGACGAAGACCTTTCCGTCGAGCGACCCTTTTGCACTCCCTTCCGCTGCCGCCGCCGGGTGGGCCAGGAAGGCCAGGAAAAGAAAAGAGGGGAGAAATACGGGTAGAAACCTCAAGACCGTTCGTATCTTTTTCACGACTCGTTCCCCCCTGCCGATGCCTTCCCCGTTGCTGCCGCTTGCCCGTCGCTGTTCCTGTATACGAATACGATTCCGAATGGGCCTGGATGGATGCCTGCCGGAGCCAAGTTTAAATCGGTCCGCAACGCGGCCCTGGCCTGGCCGGGGAATGCAGGGGGGTCTTGCGCGCAAAGCGGTGGCGTTTCGCCACCGGTTATCGAAAAATACCCCCCCTGAACTCATGGAAGGATTCCGCGTCAGAAGCGGCTTGTAGGGCTGCCGAATTCGGGGATTCGCCCGCGCGCGGAGGGATCGGCCGTTACGACCGTCTATTTTTCCCTTCCCCGGCACGGCGAAGGATGGCGGTGGTGGATCGTCCGCGCAGGAGCCGGATCGTTCGTACGGTCCCCCCCCGGGAC
>JBAUKK010000273.1:0-2371 GCA_049577645.1 Candidatus Deferrimicrobiaceae bacterium | reverse complement strand
GTGTCGACCCATACGACGCGTGTTTCATAGAGGTGGACGGACAGGTCGGTCCCTGCTGCTTCAGCGGGAGCTACCGGATCGGAAACGTCTTCGATTCGGGCTTCGAGTCCGTCTGGTTCGGGGAAGGGTACCGGCAACTGCGGAAGAAGAGATACATGCCCGCTTGCAGGAACTGCTCGCCGTATATTCCCTTCGACGACCCGGGGGCCCATTTCACCGCGTACCTGAAGGAGAAAGAAGAATTCCGCGAGATCCATGATATGTATGGGAAAACCACCCGGAGTACGGAAGAGGCAACATGAGACCCTACAAGATCCTTGTCGTCGGCGCTGCCGGCATGCTCGGCCACGTCCTGTTTTCCGAGCTCTCGGGGAGAAGCGGCCTGGAGGTCCACGCGACCGCGCGAACCGCCGAGGGCCTCGACCGGTGGTTCCCTCCGGCACTCCTCGAAAGAATCCACGGGGGTGTGGACGCAGAGCTGTTCGATACGGTCCTTCGCGCCCTCGAGGCAGTCCGGCCCGATGTGGTCGTCAACTGCATCGGCGTCATCAAGCAGATTCCCGCCGCGAAGGACCCGGTGGTCTCGATCTCCGTGAACTCCCTCTTCCCGCACCTCCTCGCGCAGGTCTGCACAAAGGCGGCTGTGCGGCTGGTCCAGGTCAGCACCGACTGTGTTTTCTCCGGGGAGAAGGGAAACTACCGGGAGAGCGATCGCCCGGACGCCACGGACCTCTACGGCCGGACGAAACTTCTGGGAGAAGTCGATCTTCCCGGTTGCGTGACGCTGCGCACCTCCCTCATCGGACACGAGCTTGCCGCAAGACACGGGCTGGTCGAGTGGTTCCTGTCGCAGCAGGGGACGGTGAAGGGGTTCGCACGGGCGGTTTTCTCCGGGTTTCCGACCGTGGAGATGGCCCGGATCGTGGCCGAGCGGATTCTTCCAAACGACCGGCTTTCGGGCTTGTATCATGTCTCCTCGGAGCCGATTTCCAAGTACGACCTGCTGTGGCTGGTGGCGAAGGAGTACGGGATAGGGATCGGAATCGAGCGGGACGAGGAGTTCTCCTGCGACCGGTCGCTCGATTCGTCGAGGTTCCGCGAGATGACCGGGTACGAGCCGCCCCCCTGGCCGGAGCTGGTGGCGCGGATGCGGGCCCATTTCCGCGATTCCCCGCTGTACGGATCCCGTGCGAGAATGGGGTGACTCCGGACCCCGAAGGCCGGACACGATCGGGAGGAGAGGTACCATGACGCTGTTCGCGAACAAGACGGTCGTCATCACCGGAGGGACCGGCTCCCTCGGGAAGGTGCTCACCCGCCAGCTTCTGGCCGGCACCTACGGCGTTCCGAAGAAGGTGATCGTCTTCTCCCGGGACGAGGCGAAGCAGCACTTCATGAGGCTGGAGTACCAGAACACCCGGGTGGTGACCGACGAGGTGATCTACCGGAACTTCGAGCGGCTGCTGGAGTTCCGGATCGGGGACGTGCGGGACTACCACTCCGTCTGCTCCGTCCTCCGGGGGGCCGACATTGTCGTAAACGGCGCCGCGCTCAAGCAGGTCCCCTCCTGCGAGTACTTCCCCTACGAGGCGGTGCAGACCAACGTCGGCGGGGCCGAGAACATCGTCCGGGCGATCCGGGAGAACGACCTCCCCGTCGAGGCGGTGGTGGGGGTCTCCACGGACAAGGCCTGCAAGCCGGTGAACGTGATGGGGATGACCAAGGCGCTGCAGGAGCGGATCTTCCTCTCGGCGAATCTCACCTTGCCGTCGACCCGCTTCGTCTGCGTCCGGTACGGGAACGTGCTGGCGTCCCGCGGCTCCGTGATCCCCCTCTTCCACGAGCAGATCCGAACGGGGGGTCCGGTGACGATCACCACCCCGGAGATGACCCGGTTCCTCCTCCCGCTGACCCGGGCGGTGGCGACGGTCGCGGCGGCACTGGCCGGCGCCTCCCCGGGAGAGACCTATGTGCCGAAGGTGCCCGCCGCGCGGATCGAGGACGTGGCGAAGGCGCTGATCGGCGACCGTCCCGTCGAGCTCCGCTACACCGGGATCCGCCCGGGGGAGAAGGTGCACGAGATCATGGTGTCGGAGGAGGAGGCGTGGCGGGCCTACGACCGGGGGGACTACTACGCCATCCTTCCGCTGCTGCCCGAACTGGCGAAACCGCGGGACGGAGAGAAGGTCCTGGGACGGGAATACAGCTCGGCGGATTCCCTGCTTTCGCTGCCGGAGACGGCGGCTCTCCTGGCGGATCACAACCTGATGACCGGACAGCCGATCCGGGACGAGTGGGAGATCCTGCGGTGAGAGGAGGCAGGGGACGGTGACGGGACTCCTGCGCAGCGCCGCGCGGACCGGAGTGGCCG
>JBAUKK010000272.1:0-8165 GCA_049577645.1 Candidatus Deferrimicrobiaceae bacterium | reverse complement strand
CGGCAGGGGAGTCGTACCGGCGGGAACGGACCGCGTCGGGGCAGCCCGCGCCCGGGACCGCCCGCTGGCGGCACATGGTCCGGTTCGTTGCGGGCTTTCTCCATCTGTTCACCGCTGTCCTCTGGTTCGGGACGATCCTGTACGTGCACCTGCTGCTGAAACCTTCCTACGCATCGCACGGGCTGCCGCGGGGTGAGCTTATTGTCGGGTGGGGATCGATCATCCTCATCGCCCTTACCGGTGTCGTCTTGACGACGATGCGGGTCCGCTCCCTCGATGTTCTGTTCCACACACGCTTCGGCATCCTCCTGACGGTGAAGATCGTTCTTTTCCTGGTCATGGTCGGCACTGCGGTGATCGTCACGTTCATCGTCGGACCCAGGCTGAAAAAAAGACAGGGGGCGGTCGACCGGGGACAAAAGGACATGACCGTCGATGATCTGTCCGGGTACGACGGGAAGGACGGACGGCCTGCCTACTTCGCCTATGGCGGGCGGATCTTCGAAGCCACGGAGAGTAAATTGTGGAAGGGGGGGAGCCACGTCGGGCGGCACCAGGCGGGATTCGACTTGAGCGACGCCCTGAAGGAGGCCCCCCACGGGGAGGAGAAGATCATCTCCCTGCCCCTGGTAGGCAATCTCCTGGAGACAGGAGTCGCCCCCCGGGCGCCGATCCACCTGAAGGCGTTCTATTTCATGACCTACTTCAACCTGGTCCTGGTGCTGGGCATCCTGCTCATTGTTTCCTTGTGGCGCTGGTGGTGACCCGGGCATGGGACCGGATGACAACCAAATGACGGGAAGTCCCGGCCGGTGTGGTGCGAGCCGCGGCCTCCGGAGGGATATGGTTGATGGATAAGCCGTTTTCGGACCGCTTGCGGGAAGGGAATTGGGTTGCCCCGGTCGCCGAACTGGTGGGATTCCTCCCGGTTTCCTTCGGTGAGGGAAAGGCGGTCTTCGAGATGGACGCGGGCAGGAAGCACCACAACCCGATGGGAACCGTTCACGGCGGAGTCCTGTGCGATCTCGCGGACGCGGCGATGGGGTTCGCCTTCGCCTCCACGCTCGGGCCGGGAGAGACGTTCACCACGCTGGAGCTCAAGATCAACTTCCTTCGTCCCGTATTCGAGGGGAAGCTCACCGCGTCGGCGCAAGTGACGCATCGGGGGAGAACGGTCGGCCTGGTGGAGTGTGACGTGGCAAATTCGGAAGGAAAAATGGTGGCACGCGTCTCTTCCACCTGCTCCGTGCTGCGGGGGGAGGCTGCGAAAGGAAGATGAGCGCGAAGGTCGCCTGCCTGGCCGCCTTCGCCGTCGCGATGGCGTTTGTCGAGGCGGCGGTGGTCGTCTACCTCCGGCAGATCATCGGAGAGGGGCCGATCTTCCCCATGAAGGAGCTTCCCGCATTATTGCTCGTTGTGGAGGTCGGCCGGGAGACGGCGACGGTCGTGATGCTGGTCTCGGTAGCGGTCCTGTCGGTCCGGGGCGGTCTCCGGAGGATGGGAGCGTTTCTCCTGGTGTTCGGCATCTGGGACATCTTCTATTACGTATGGTTGTACGCGACGATCGGGTGGCCCGCATCCCTTGCCGACTGGGACGTCCTGTTTCTCATTCCCTTGCCGTGGGTGGGGCCGGTGTGGTCCGTCCTGCTTATCAGCACGGGGATGATCGCCTTCTCGGTCCGCTTTCTGGGCGCGCCGGAGGACGCTCCGTTCTCCCCCGGCCCGTGGGGGTGGGCGAGCGGGGTGGCCGGCGCCGGGACCATCGTCGCCACCTACATCTTCGAGTGGAAGAAGATCGGGTACGGGGCCATGAATCCGACGGACTTCTCCCTCCTTCCCTTCTTCCTGGGGATCGCCCTCCTTTTCGCCTCCGGCTGCATCACCATCCGAAACGCCCTCCCCCAGGACGGATAGCAACCCGGATTTTCCCCCTTGCGCACCGCAGGCCGGGCGGGAGCAAATAACGACGACCCGGCATCCCGGGATGCGCAGGACGCATCTATACATCAAATCCTTATCTCTTCCGGAGGGGCCGGTAGTCGTGGACTGGTTTTCGCTTTTCATCGTCAGCTACGGCGGGGCGGCGATGTTCCTGTTCAGCTTCATCGAGAACATAGGTCTCCCCTTCCCCGCATTCCCGATGTTCGTTCTCGCAGGGGCGCTTGCGGCCGCCGGGCATGCCTCCCTTCCCGTCCTTATCGCGGGCGCGGTCCTGGGGGCGGTCGTTGCCGACGGGATCTGGTACGACCTGGGACGGCGGCGGGGAAAGAGAGTGCTTTACATGCTGTGCAGGATTTCCCTGAACCCGGACGTGTGCGTCGAGAGCGCCGTCGACCAGTTCCATCGCAGGAAGACGGTGACGATCCTTCTGGCGAAGTTTCTCCCCGGGGTCAATTCGGTTATGCCGCCGCTGGCAGGGATGGCCTCGGTCCCGATTTCCCTGTTTCTGATCGTCGATACCCTGGGGGCACTCCTGTGGGCGGCCGCCGGAACGGGGCTTGGGGTGGTCTTCGGGTTGGAGATTGCCGGGTCGGCCCGCACCATTCAGGGAGGGATGGTGTGGGTTTTCGTCGCCGGTCTGGTCGCCTACTTTCTCTGGGCGATCGGATACCGGGTCTACCTGGTGAAGCGGTACGCGGCGCCACGCATCGGGGCCGAGGAGCTGCACGAGAGGATGAAGGGGGAGCGCGCGCCCATTGTGCTCGATCTGCGCCGGGACGAGTACTACGAACGGAGCGACCGGATGATCGCCGGCTCGTTCCGGCTTCGCCCGGCCACCTTCCACCGGTTCGCCCATCCTCTTCCGCGGGACAGGGACTTCGTCTTCTACTGCACCTGACCGGGTGAAGCCACCAGCGCCAGTCTGGCGCGGATTCTGATCAGGAGGGGCTTCGACAGGGTGAGCGTCCTCCACGGCGGCTTCGAGGAGTGGGTGGCGCAGGGCTATCCGACCCAGCCGATCGGCCCCGAGTGGCAGGTCGGTTTCTCCCCGGCGGATTCTCCGGCGGCGGCGACGCCTTCCTCGCCGGAGGCGCCTCAGGCCTCCAATCCGCTTGACGCCGCACAGGACGCAGGTTTATAGTTCACTTCTGCCGTTTTTCGGTCCCCGGTAGCTCAACCGGCAGAGCGGGTGGCTGTTAACCACTAGGTTGCAGGTTCGAGTCCTGCCCGGGGAGCCATGAGAATCCGGATCCGGGCATCCTCGTTTGGGTGTCCGGGTTTTTTTATCCCGACAGGAACCTAATCGCTTTCCTGCAGAATCTTAACCCAAAGATTCCTCTGGGTATCAGGGGATTACCCCGGAACCGGGGGTTCCGGGGGGGGGTAGTTCATGGTTTGCCGGGGGGCTCCCACCCCGTGCCATCTCTTCTGCAGGAGGCGACCAGCTATGACGACAGTGAGCATCCGGCGAAGCGACGGAGACTCCGTGACGCTGAACAGTTCGGACATCGAGAGCCTGAAAGCCGAGCTGCGCGGGCCGTTGCTTTTCCCGGGAGACGACGGCTACGACAAGGCACGCACCGTGTGGAACGCCATGATCGAACGGCGGCCCGCCTTGGCTGTCCATTGCGCGGGAGTGAATGACATCAAGCGTGCGGTCGACTTTGCCCGCGCCCATGGTCTGCTGACTTCCGTCAAGGGAGGAGGGCATAATATCGCCGGCAGCGCCGTGTGCGACGGGGGGCTGCTGATCGACCTTTCCGGCATGCGCTCGGTTCGCGTCGATCCGGAGGCACGTGTCGCACATGTTGAGCCCGGAGCGACCCTCGGGGATTTCGATTCCGAGGCACAGGCCTTTGGACTTGCCACACCGCTCGGCATCAACTCCACGACCGGGGTTGCCGGTCTCACGCTCGGCGGGGGTTTCGGTTGGGTCTCGCGCAAACACGGGATGACGATCGATAATCTTCTGGCGGTGGACGTCATCACCGCCGACGGCCGTTTCGTGAGGGCCAACGGGGGGGAGAACGCCGATCTGTTCTGGGCCCTGCGGGGAGGCGGCGGGAATTTCGGCATCGTCACGCGATTTGAATTCCGGCTTCACCCGCTCGGCCCCGGCGTGCTGAGCGGCCTGGTCGTGTATCCCCTGAACGAGGCGGCCTCGGCACTCAAGCAGTACCGTCGGTTTGCCAAGGAACAAAGCGACGATACCACGGTCTGGGCGGTACTGCGCAAGGCCCCCCCGCTTCCGTTTCTTCCGCAGGAGGTGCATGGAACCGAGATCATCGCGTTTGCTCTCTTTCATTCCGGCGACCCGGAAGCCGGGCGAAAGGCGATCGAACCGGTACGGCATTTCGGAAAGGCGCTCGGGGAATTCATCGGCGTGCAGGCCTACCGGTCATGGCAACAGGCGTTTGATCCGTTGCTGACGCCGGGCGCGCGCAATTACTGGAAGTCGCACAATTTCGCGGATCTGAGCGATGGAGCCATAGAGGCGACCGTCAAGTACGTCGGCAACCTCCCGTCGCCGCACTGCGAAGTCTTTATCGGTCAGATCGGCGGGGCTACCATGCGGCCTGCCCCCGACTCCGCGGCATACCCCCATCGCAACGCCATGTATGTGTGCAACGTCCACGGTCGCTGGGATGCCCCGGCGGAGGACCGGAAATGCATGGAGTGGGCGCGCGGGTTCTTCCGCGACACGGCGCCGTACGCCACGGGCGGGGTGTATGTCAATTTTCTTACCGAAGACGAGTCGGACCGGGTCAAGGCGGCCTACGGTCCGAACTACCACAGGCTGGCGGAGACCAAGAAGAAATACGACCCGCAGAATCTGTTTCGAATCAATCAGAATATCCGTCCCACGCAATAAGGAGGTCGGGAGTAAACGCCGTCGAATCGGTTCTGCCGTCCGGTGGGGGGTGCGTGTCTCCCTCGTCGGTGCGGCTTGTCTTGGTTCTCGCGCCGTGCGACCCACCCCTTGTCCCGGTTGGGAGGAACGGCGCTCACGCCGGGGTCGGCGGGCATTCGGCGCGCCAGGGCGCAGGCGCCAGCCGCTTTAACAAATGAACCGCGAATTTCGACAGAAACCGCCGATAATCCTCATCCCCCGGATGGTTCCCGTGCCGGCAATAACGCGCGTATTCCTCCTCGGGCGGCAACCTTTGGTCAGGATCCAGAAAAGTCGCCTGGCAAGTACCGCAGCGCCCGTAGCTTCTGCCGCCTACACTTGCAAAATAAGTTGCCGCACCCGTGCCGCACACTATGCAGCGGCCGTTCAACCCGGGACTGAGGTAAGGCATGAATATTTTCCTTGTTTGGCCTTCCGATAATCTATTATGACTCATCGCGCCTGCCTTCATCTTTCCGTTGTTGGCGTTATAATGGAAAACAGATACAGGGTGCCGGATCGATTGGCCCGGCTCCGGAGGATCGTAGTTGCCTGCTTTTCGTCACGACCCGATTGCTTCCATTCCGGTTGGTGCGTCCGCTGCCTTGCCCGTGACGCCGCCCTGATGCGCCCGCAAGCCGCCGATCGGGTTCCCCTGGACAATTGCATGCAAGAGCCGGGCTGACGGAACGTGGCTGCCCGGCTGAAGAGGCCGGGCATGAGCGACATACACCGTATCAAGAGCGAAATCTCAAGGCGAAGGACCTTCGCCATCATTTCCCATCCGGACGCCGGCAAGACGACGTTGACCGAAAAGCTGCTCCTTTACGGCGGCGCCATCCACCTGGCAGGCGCTGTCAAGGAGCGGCGAGGCGGCCGTCAGACGACCAGCGACTGGATGGAGCTGGAGAGGCGGCGCGGCATCTCCATCACGACGAGCGTCCTTCAATTCGAATATGAAGGTTGCCGGATGAACCTTCTGGACACGCCCGGCCACAACGACTTCAGTGAGGACACCTACCGGACGTTAGCCGCGGCCGACAGCGCGGTGATGCTGATCGACAGCGTGAAAGGGGTCGAGCCGCAGACGATCAAGCTCTTCGAGGTCTGCCGCCTCCGCCGCACGCCTGTCGTGACCTTTATCAACAAGATGGACAGGCACGGACGGGAACCGCTTGAGCTGCTGGACGAAATCGAGAGGGTGCTCGGCATTCCGACAAGCCCCGTCAACTGGCCGATCGGCACGGGTTCCGGGTTCCAGGGGGTCTATGACCGATGGTCACGCCACGTGCTCCGCTTTGCGCGCGCCGAGGGAGGATCGCGGAGAGCTCCCATGCAGGTTGATGAGCTTCGTGCCCCCGAGTTTCGGGAGATGGTCGGCGAACGCTTGCACCGCCATTTGCTGGACGAGCTGACTCTCCTTGACGGAGCCGGGAGCAGCTTCGATCGGGAACGGTTCGTGCGGGGTGAAGTCACACCCGTATTTTTCGGAAGCGCCATCAACAACTTCGGTGTGGAACCTTTTCTCAAAGGATTTCGCTCCATCGCTCCGGTGCCGGGGGATTTCCCCACCTCGAGCGGACGGGTGGCCGCGGGCACGCCACGTTTCTCCGGGTTCGTGTTCAAGATCCAGGCGAACATGGATCCTCAGCACCGTGACAGGGTAGCGTTCGCCCGGGTCTGCTCCGGGCGGTTTCGCCGGGGAATGGAGGTGCACCATGTCCGGACCGGGAAGGTACTCACGCTCAACCGAACGCTTCAGTTTCTCGGACAGGAACGGGCGTTCATCGACGAGGCGTTCGCGGGGGATGTGATCGGTATCTGGGACCCGGGGTTGCTTCGCATCGGGGATACGCTCTGCGAGCAGGGGGAATGGGAATTCGAGGGCATTCCACGGTTCTCCCCTGAGCACTTCGTACGTGTTCGGCTGGCCGATCCGATGAGGCGAAAGCAGCTCAAGAAGGGGTTGGAGCAGCTCTCGGAGGAGGGAGCCGTTCAGCTCTTCTTCGACCGGGCGCGGCTCGAGCGGGATCCGGTGCTCGGCGCGGTCGGCGTCCTGCAATTCGACGTCACGCAGCACCGGTTGAAGAGCGAGTACGGCGTTTCCGTCTCGCTGGAACATCTTCCCTTCCGTATCGCGCGTTGGGTCGAGCCCAAGCCGGGGGAGCAGGACCGCAATGACTCGTTCAGGTCGGCAAGCCGGTGCGCCCGCCTGGTGGACGTCGAAGGCCGCGACATCGTGCTGTTCGACAGTGAATGGGCTCTTCGCAGAGTCGAGGAGGATCATCCGGGTTTGCAATTCGTGGCCGCGTTGCAGCCGGGGAGAAGCGGGCGATCTGCGGGCAGGAGGTAACCTCCCTACGGCGGCTTATCGAGCGGCTCTATCTCGATGCGAGCACGCCGGTCGCGCACGGAGGGGAAGAAGGAACGCATGATGCGCGCCTGAAACCGGCCCCGGCGACGGAGCACAAACACCAGGATACCGGTGCACAGGGAGTGGTGGGGAAACCCTTGGGGGTTCAAGTCCCGTTATTGGCAAAAACCGAAAGGACCGAGGTCCCAGTTCAAGAGCTTGTGGAACTCCCGATGCTGATTGCGCTGATCCGCGATAGTTCCAATGGGGCGAAGCATTCACTCGCCGGCGGAGAAGGTGCTTCTTTTTTGGATTCGGGGTAAATCCCGGGATCATTTGGTTCTATCAAGCTCCTTCCTCACGGCCAGCCCAAGTTTTTCGATAAAATAGGGTTTTCTGACGTAGGCGCCTGCGCCGAGGGCCTGAGCGGCATGCACACGATCCGACTCTGAAAAACCGCTTACGATAATCGCCTTCTGTTTGGGAAATATCTCCAGAACCCTCTTGTAGGTGTCCAGCCCGTCCATGCCAGGGTCCATGATCATATCCAGAATCAACAGATCGCAGGGATGACTCTTCAAGTACATCACCGCCTCTTCACCACTGGCGACGCTCGATATGCCGTAATTCAATTTCTCAAGCATTTTGGTAGCCAGGTCCCGCTGTTCCTTGACATCATCCACAATGAGAATGGATTCGCCTTTCCCCATGTATTGAGAGGGGGAAGCCGGTTCATGTTCAGCAGTGATTTCTTCCCTCGTTACCGGGAAATAAAGGGTAAATGTGCTCCCTTTTCCTTCTTCGGACTGAACATTGATGTAGCCATTATGGTCTTTCACCGTACCCCAGACCACCGCCAGCCCCAATCCCGTTCCGCTTCGCCCCATGACCTTCTTCGTGTAAAACGGCTCGAAGATACGCTTCAGATCGTCCTCCGAAATCCCCCCTCCCGTATCGGACACGGAAAGAACGACGTAGTCT
>JBAUKK010000271.1:0-6824 GCA_049577645.1 Candidatus Deferrimicrobiaceae bacterium | reverse complement strand
CTTGTATTCCCCATGTTCGTCCTCCGCGGGGTGTCGGTCACCGCCCACGACGAGCACGGTGGTAACATTTCCGCCACTTCCCTATCTTTATTGTAGGAGGAAATCCCGATGGCCAGGGAAGAGAAGGAGCTTTTACACAGGGCAAGGGAGGGGGACACCGCTGCGTTCGGGGAAATCGTGCGGAGATACCAGTCCCTCGTCTACTCGTCGGCGCTCCAGGTAGTGAGGGACCCGACCGCCGCCCAGGACATCGCACAGGAATCATTCATCGCGGCCTACCTGTCCCTCAAGAACCTTCGGTCGATCGACGCCTTCCCCGCCTGGCTCCGGAAGATCGCGCGGAACATGGCTCTTGCCTGGCGGAAGGAGCAGGGCCGGCAGGACTCCCTCGGAGAACCGGCCCTGCAGGTCACGGCCCCCGTCGCACGGGTGGAAGAGGTGGAAACGGAACGGAAGGAGGCAGACCGTTTCGAGAACGAGATCGCAGAGATTCTCGCCTCCCTCTCCGACTCCCTTCGGTTCCCCGTGCATCTCTGCTACCTGGACGACGTCCCCACGGCGGAGGCAGCCCGGTTCCTAGGGATCAAGGAGGGGACCCTGCGCAAGCGCCTCCATGACGGGAAGAAGAAGCTCCAGGAGCGGATCGTCAGGATGGCGGAGAAGAACCTGCAGAAATACCGCCTCCCGCGGGACTTCGCGAGGAGGTGCATCTGCGGGTGCCGGAGCGCCAGGCGTGTCGAACATCCGGCAAGAGTAAAAGAAAAAAGGAGGTGATCCGAATGGAGTCGAAAAAAAAGGACGGGAAGGATTGCGGATGTGGGTGTGTCCCCCCGGGGAAGACCGTGAAGGAGAATCCGCCGAAGAAGACGGTCAAACCCGCGGGAAAAAAGTAGGACGCGGACCGGAGGGAGGCTCCCCGCGGGCCCCCTCCGTCTCACTGGATCCCGCGGGTGTGGGTGGCCTTGCCGCCGTGCAAGCGGCCTCCGTCCCCCGATGTCCCTCCCTGATACGAAAAGTCGCCTCCTCTGTCAGGTTCCAACATTTTCGATTTCCCGAAAGATACAATGTATTCATTTCGTGTTTACGGGTTGGATGAGAAACTGAAAAAACCAGCGTTAGGACATTATGAGGAGGGGGGAGATGGAGAGAAATCACGATCTTTCCACACGATGCGTCCATGCGGGGGAGCTACGGGACGCCGAGGGATCCCCGCACACGCCGATCTACAACACCACCACGTTCGGGTTCCGCTCCACAGCCGATCTCCTCGACGTCGTTGAGGGGAGGCGGCCCGGGAATCTTTACACCCGGTACGGCCTGAACCCGACGATCCGGAGCGTGGAGGTCAAGCTTGCAAGCCTGGAGAACGCGGAGTCGGCCCTCGTGTTCGCCTCCGGCATGGCGGCGGAGGCCGCGCTCTTCTTCGCCCACGGCCTGGTCGGGGACCTTCGCCGGGCGCTGGCAGTTCTCTGAAGGAAGGAACCTACGACGGTGTGGCGGGGAGACTGCCGATCCGGATACACTTGGTATGAATCCTCCAGGGAGAAAACGGAGCAAAACGGATGGACTTCGGGCGCAAGGACGTGATCGCGGCAAAGCAGCGTGTCTACCGGCTGGCGTACGCCACTCCGCTGGTCGAGGAGGCTCCACTTTCCGAACGGGCGGGCGGAAGGGTCCTCTCCAAGCTGGAAAACCTCCAGAATTCCGGGTCGTTCAAGATCCGCGGCGCCGCCAGCAAGGTACTCGCCCTGGACCGGAACCAGGTGTCGGGCGTCATTGCGGCAAGCGCGGGGAACCATGCCCGAGGCGTCGCCCGCGCCGCGAAGGAGGCGGGAATCCCGGCGACCCTCGTGATGCCCCTGTGGGCCCCGGTGTCCAAGTCGGCCGCCGCCCTGCGAGAAGGCGGGGAGAACACCCGCATCATCCATCACGGGGAAACCTTCGACGACGCAGCAAGACACGCGGCCTCCCTGGCGCAGGATTCCGGGCTTGTCATGGTGCACCCCTTCGACGACCCGTTGGTGATCGCGGGTCAGGGGACGCTGGGGGTGGAACTCGTCGAGGAGATCGGCCCCCCCGGAACGGTCTACGTCCCCGTGGGCGGCGGAGGGCTTCTGGCCGGGATCGGGGCCGCGGTGAAGGAGATCTATCCGGATGCGGATCTCGTTGCGGTACAGGCGGAAGGGGCCTCTTCGCTCTCCCCATCGCTTGCGGCGGGACGCCCCGTGGAGTGTCCGGAGGCACGCACGATCGCGGACGGCATCGCGGTGACATCCATGAGCGAGCGAACCTTCGAGGCCGCCCGACGGTGGGTCGACGACGTCGTCATCGTGGACGACGAAGAGATC
Source organism: Candidatus Deferrimicrobiaceae bacterium (assembly GCA_049577645.1). GTDB lineage: Bacteria > Desulfobacterota > Deferrimicrobia > Deferrimicrobiales > Deferrimicrobiaceae > CSP1-8. The sequence continues at coordinate 4,476 of JBAUKK010000271.1, read as the reverse complement.
GCGGCAGCGATCCTGTACGCCCTTGAAGAGATGAAGACCACGCTGGAGGGCGCGGGGGCCGCCCCGCTGGCGGCGGTGCTCTACAAGCGCCCGCCGACGCGGTTTCCGGCCGTGATGGTGCTTTCGGGGGGAAACATCGACGTCAACTTCCTCTCACGGATCACCGAGCGGGGGCTTTTCCGCTCGGGGCGCCTTATCCGATTGCGGTTCCTCATCCCGGACCGGCCCGGTTCCCTCGCCGCCCTGCTCGCCGCGGTCGCCAGGGAACGGTCGAACGTGATCAGCATCGAGCACGACCGCCTCCCTTCCGACTGCCCGCCGGGGTACTCGACCGTCGTCCTCCTCCTCGAGACGCGCGACCGCGCCCACGGGGAGGAGCTCGCAGCCCACCTGGAGGAGCGGGGGTTCCGGAACACGAACTGACCTCTTCTTTTCCTTTTTCGGCCGGATGCGTCTTTCGTCCCCGGACCGGGATCTAATGACCATGCGAAAGCATACGCACGCCCATCGCCACACCCTGCCGGATCCCTCCGTCACGACCACCGAAAAGGGATCCCGCACCGTGCTTTGGTCGTTCGCCGCCCTCTTCGCGACCGCGGCCTTCCAGGCGGTCGTCGTTCTCTTCACGGGCAGCGTCGGCCTCCTTGCCGACACGATCCACAACCTGGGCGATGCCGGCACCGCCATCCCCCTGTGGGTCGCCTTCCGTCTCGCCCGCAAGAGACCGAGCGACCGGTTCACCTACGGGTACGGACGCGTCGAGGATCTGGCGGGGGTCATCGTGGTCGCCGTCATCCTGGCGAGCGCCATCGCGGCCGCGGCGGAGTCGATTCACCGGTTCGTGGCGCCCGTGCCGGTTCGGCACTTGTGGGCGGTCGCAGCCGCCTCGGCGGTCGGGTTTCTCGGGAACGAGGCGGTAGCGGTCTACCGGGTGCGCGTCGGGAAGGAGATCGGAAGCGCCGCGCTCGTGGCGGATGGAAGACACGCGCACGCCGACGCGCTGACGAGCCTGGCGGTTACCCTGGGGGCAGGGGGGGTCTGGATGGGGTATCCCGTCGCGGACCCGGCGGTCGGACTGGTGATCTCCGTAATCATCTTGAGAATCGCATGGCAGACGGGTAAGGAGGTCTTCCTCCGGCTTCTCGACGGGTCAGACCCGGCGGTGGCCGTCGAAATCCGGGAGGTTGCCTCCGCCGTGCCCGGCGTCGTGGATGTGTCGGACGTGCGGGTTCGCTGGGCGGGCCACCGGATGTACGCGGAGGTCAATCTCGCCGTGGAGGGGGACCGGTCCGTAAGCGAGGGGCACGCAATCGCCAAGGAGGTCCGCCACAGGATGCTCCACGGCCTTCGCTACCTGTCGGACGCTGTCGTCCACGTGGATCCCGCGGACGCCTCGGGAATCAAAAACCACCGCGTACCGTCCCACAGGCACGACGACCTGCCGGGCCATTCGCACTGACCCGCCCTTCACCGGGGACATCTCCTCGAGGTTGTCGGTAGGTAGTACGGTTGGAGGAGTGTCCCCGCCCAGTATTACGCGACGTCCAGGACTACGACGGGCAGCTTCTCCAGGACCGACAGGAGGAGCTCCTTCCTCGTGATCATCTCCTCCCGCATCCCTCGATCCCTCACCGCGGCGATCTCCAACTGCAGGTTCGCTATCTCCGCCTCCAGGGTTTCCTTGAGCGCCCGTATTTCCATGTTGGTCAGAAGGAGCTGCATGGGATTCCTCCTTTCCCCCTTGATTCCGTCGATCGTCCCCATGATAGAGGATTATATCATTTATATCCCCGCGCGCGGGGAAACCCCGCCTCCACTCCCCTTTCTGTGGGCAAGTATCCGACAGGTATGGTATTTTTGGGGAATTATCCGGAGGTACCGGGAGAGGCACCCCCATGCGCTGGCGTCGTCCCGACAAGAAGAAATTTCTCGTGTTCCTGGCCGTGCTGGGCCCCGGGATCATCACGGCCTCGGTCGACAACGACGCGGGAGGGATCGCCACCTACTCGATCGCAGGCGCCCATTTCGGGTACTCCCTCCTCTGGACGCTCATTCCGATCACCGCCGCGCTGATCGTCGTTCAGGAGATGGCGGCCCGGATGGGGGTGGTCACCGGGAAAACGCTGGCGGACCTCATCCGGGAGAAATTCGGCGTACGACCGACCTTCTTCCTCCTTGTGGCGCTCCTCCTTGCGAACCTGAGCAACACCGTCGCGGAATTCGCCGGATGGGCGGCGGCCCTGGAGATATTCGGCGTCAGCAAGTACCTATCCGTCCCCATCGGAGCGATCGCGGTCTGGTTCCTCGTGGTGAAGGGAACGCACCGCATCGTGGAGAAGATCTTTCTCATCGCCAGCACCGTGTACTTCACCTACGCCGTATCGGCCTATTTCGCACACCCCCAGTGGGGATCGGTGGCGCGGAACCTGGTGACGCCCGTGCTCAACAATATGGACAGCGCGTATGTCGTCATGCTCATCGGCATGGTGGGCACGACGATCGCCCCGTGGATGCAGTTCTACCTGCAGTCCGCGGTGGTGGAGAAGCACATCCCGGTGGAACATTACAGCCTGTGCCGGGCCGACGTCATCGTCGGCTGTTTCGTCACCGACATCGTGGCGCTTTCGATCATCGTGGCCTGCGGCGCGACGCTGTTCGCGGAGGGGATCCAGATCAACGACGCGAAGGATGCGGCCATGGCGCTGGCACCGCTCGCGGGAAAGTACGCCTCCGTTCTTTTCGCCATCGGGCTGGCCAATGCCTCCCTTTTCTCCGCGTCGATCCTGCCGCTGGCGACCGCCTACTCCGTCTGCGAGGGAATGGGGTGGGAGTCCGGCATCGACAAGGACTTCCGCACCGCTCCCCACTTTTTCTGGCTGTACACGGCGATCATCGTGCTGGGCGCACTGTTCGTCCTCTACCCTGACGCTCCGCTGATCCTCATCATGCTCTTCTCCCAGGTGGCCAACGGCATCCTCCTGCCGTTCGTCCTCGTGTTCATGCTGAAGCTGATCAACGACCGGGAGCTGATGGGCGAGTACGTCAACTCGAAGGCGTTCAACGGGATCGCGTGGACGACCACGATCGTCATGATCTTTCTCACGGTCTTTCTGGTGATCCTGACGCTCTTCCCGGGGATCCCGGGGATGCTCGGGGACAAACCATGAAAACCGGACGGACATGCAATGGCCGGGGGGGGGGAGTGCGGCTTACCTCCTGCGGCGGCGGCGGCGGGAGGCGGGGGGCAGCAGCAGATCCACGACGTCGTCCACGGTCACGATGCCGAGAAGGCAGTTCCCGTCGTCGACCACCGGCAAGGCGAGGAGATTGTACTTGGAGATCAGCTCGGCGACCTGTTCCTGGTTTGCGTCCGCCCGAATGGTGATCAGCTTCGTGTGCATCACCTCGCCAAGCGTTTTCGATTGATCCTCGATGATGAGATCCCGCAGCCCGACCACCCCCAGGAGCTTTTCCTCATCGAGGACGTAGAGATAGTAGACCGCCTCGATCTTTTCGGCCTCCCCCCGGAACCTCTCCACCGTTTCCCGCACGGTGATCCCCAGGGGATAGGCGAGGTACTCGTTCGTCATGAGCCCCCCCGCGGTGTCCTCCTCGTGCCCGAGCAGTTCGTGGATATCCTGGGCCTCCTCCTTCTCGATCAGACCGAGAATCTCCTGGGCCTTCTCGATGGGAAGGTCGGCGATCACGTCCGCGGCTTCGTCCGGGGGCATCCGCTCGATGACGTCCGCCGCCTGTTCCTTGTCCATGTCGCTGATAAGATCGGCCTGCACCTCCGGCTCCAGTTCGTGAAGCGCCTCGGCGGCCGTCTCGAGGTCGAGCCTGCCGAAGAATCCCTTCCTCTCGTCCGGGGAGAGCCCGCTGATGATCTGGGCGATGTCCGCGGGGTGGATCTCGGAGAGGGCCTGCCGCGAAACGGCCAGGGTGAGGCGGTCGAGCTTCTCGTGGAGGGGCTGGATCAGGGACCAGGAGATCATCTGGTGGCGCAGCGGGTGGCGTATCGTCCGGAAGAAGGCCTCCCCCCGGCGCTCCACCCCGAGTCGGCGCAGGATCCCGCGCACCCCCACGTCCACATCCGTTACGCAGGCGCCTCCGCCATCCTCGGTGAGCTTGACATCGTTGACCCGGACGACCTTCGCTCCGTCGATGTCGACAATCTGCTTGTCCAGGATATCTTTCCGGATGAGCAGCTGATCATGGCCGGGGGTAAATTCCGACAGCTCGGAATCGCGCTTTCGCGAGGAGATGATTCTCCGGTTGAAGATGCTTATATCCTCCCACGGGAGGAAAAGTACCGTCTTCTTCCTCGCCAAAAGAAGTCCCGCGGCACGGGGGAAGGGTCCGCCGCCGACCACCGCGATGTCGCGGAGCTTACCGATCTCCTCCCCCGACGGGTCGAGCACCGGCTTCCCGAGGACGTCGGCTACGAACACTTCCCCCACGAGGGCCATGCCGAAC
>JBAUKK010000270.1:0-4230 GCA_049577645.1 Candidatus Deferrimicrobiaceae bacterium | reverse complement strand
GCCTCCGGCGTGACAGGCCGGCGTTATAACCAACTTAACTACCACCCCGAAAGGGAGACTAACGGTAGGCGGAACAAGGTAGCAGACCTGCCGGGCACCTGTCAACACGATTCCCCTGCTCTTTCGCTGTTGCCTGCAGCGCGGGGAATCCGGGATCAATTATTTTGGTATGATGAAATACATGCCTTTCGATTGGAGGGGGAGAACTTTGGACAGAAAAATGCGGACGATTACGGTATTTCTGTTGTCGGGGATCCTTCTCCTCCCTCCCCTGCTCAGAGCGGGAGAGGTCGATCAACTTCAGACCAGAGCAAAGCTGGGCGAGATCAAGGCACAGGTGCGACTGGGGGAGAAATATTTCCTGGGAGAGGGAGTTCCGCAAAACTACACGGAAGCGTATCGATGGTTCGCAAAGGCGGCGGAACGGGGAAATCCCGCGGGACAGCACCGCCTCGGGCAAATGTATGCACGGGGGATCGGAGTTCTCCGGGACGACGCCGAAGCCGCCAGGTGGTACTTTTTGAGCGCGGAGCAGGGATATCCCGAAGCACAGTACGATCTCGGAGAAATGCATATGAACGGCCGCGGGGTTCTCCGGAACGAGCGGGAGGCGGCGAAGTGGTTCCGGAAGGCGGCGGAACAGGGTCATACGGAGGCACAGCACAAACTCGGGTTGATGTACGTAAATCGCCAGGGGGGACTGGGTAACGACACAGAGGCGGCGAAGTGGTTCCGGAAGGCGGCGGAACGGGGGCACGCGGACGCGCAACGTGATCTCGGCGTTCTTTATTACAACGGTCACGGCGTATCGCGGGACTACGGCGAAGCAATGAGGTGGTACCGGAAAGCAGCCGAAAAGGGCCACGCGGACGCGCAGAACAAGCTTGGTTTGATGTATCACGAAGGGAAAGGCGCTCCGAAGAATTATACCGAAGCCCTGAAATGGCTGAAAAAAGCAGCGGCAAAGGAAAACGCCGCGGCGCAGAACAACCTCGGTCGGATATACGCGTCGGGAAGCGGTGTTGTCCGGGACGACGCCGAGGCCGTGCGGTGGTTCTTATTGAGCGCGGAGCAGGGATATCCCGGCGCCCAGTACGGCCTTGGCGTGATGTACGAGGAAGGCCGCGGCGTGCCGCAAGATGCCGCCAATGCTCTTCAATGGTACCGGAAGGCGGCGGATCAGGGCTACGCGGCGGCGCAGACAAACCTCGGCATCATGTACTTCGATGGCAGGGGAACCCCCAAGAATTACGGCGAGGCTGCGAAATGGCTCCGAAAGGGTGCGGAACAGGGGGATGCGGCGGCGCAGGCCAATCTCGGTTGGCTCTACAGCAGTGGCCTCGGTGTATCCCGGGATAAAGCCGAAGCAGCCAAGTGGTATCGGAAGGCGGGGGATCAGGGACATCCCGAGGCGCAAATTCGTCTCGGAGAGCTTTATGAACTGGGAGAAGGCGTTCGGCGGGATTACCTCGAGTCGGTAAAATGGTACCGGAAGGCGGCAGCGCAGGGATATGCGGAGGGGCAGAACAAACTGGGTTCCCTGTATGAACATGGGAGAGGCGTTCCGCAGGACGTCGGGGAAGCCTTGCGCCTCTACCGGGTGGCGGCGGAGCGGGGGTCCCTGTCTGCCCGGGATAATCTGAAACGGCTGGAGTTGCTATACGAGTGACAACGAAAACGTTAATCCTTGCCCGGTGGTTTGCATACCTTGCAGGGAATGTAACCTGCAACAAGAGCATCTTTGGCCGAATGGAAGATTGCCAGGTTCTCGGAACGGAATTTCCGTGCCCAACGGCATGATGGATAGTGGTACTTGTTCGAGTTGGCGGGAACTACGTACATGCCATTACCAGCGACGGCCTTCGCATAGATGAAGGCAAACAGGACAGCAGACGTGACGAGCACCATATTTATAAGTCGGTTCATCATGCTCCCCCGTTGGAGGTTCACGGGTGGATGCAATGTATCTCCCGGGAAGAAGGATTGCAAGGGTCATTTCCGTTCGACCTTCCCCGGAACTCCTCCCTGCCGAACGTCTCATAGGGAGGTTTTAGGTGAAGCGTTGAGGGCAAGACATGGATGAGCAGGAAATTCGTCCCCGTTTCAGAGCCACTGCATACGACGGGTATTTGTCTCTTCCCCTTGCGGCTGCCTATCTCTGGCGGTCACGCAGGGGTTTACGGGGGCGGCTTTCCCAAATTGTCTATTATCGACCGGATGGACGACAGATATTGTTCAAGAAAGCAGACTCTGGCTCCTGTAGGGAAACGTTTCGTGTCGATCCCCTACCCCCTGACACACTGGGGAAGGAATCGGCCAAAGCTCGGGGGATGGACAAGAAAGCGAAGAAGAAACCGCCGAAGTGATGTGATAAGACCACCGGGCGGGATGAACGCTCCGCTAGGCAATTCCGGGCCGGCCGTTGATCATGGACCCCGGCCCAGTGACTCCCCCGCCGCGGCACGCATCGCGCGTGCACATACATTGGGGGCGAGCATAGTCGAAGGGATGGTTATTTCGATAACAGGCCCGCGTTTTGGCAAGCATGGACCACTAGCAACACCGCCGCAAGCGTTACGATAATTACCATCAAACAGAATCTCATCCCTCTCCCCATATCATTTGCAGATTACCCACCCGCCATCCCCTGGTAAAGAGATATCGTTTTGGCCCTGTCCCCCTATTTCGGTCCACCTACTGAACTTCGGGCGGTAACACCGACGGTCATTGGACAGGAACACAACCTAATTTTAGAGCAGGAAGGGCTAATCGATGCTTGAACTTCGCGGAGGGGGGCACGCCCTCCCCCGCCACCCGGGCATCATATTCCCGATACCGGTCCGGCGACAGGATTCTGAAGTACGGCATCTAGCGGGCGAGGTGCTCGCGGAGGTCCGTTCGGGCGGGGCGTCGTGGAAAGAGGGGGTCATTTCACCAGCGTCCGCATCTTCTCCAGGAGCTTCACCATCCACAGACGGAACCATAGGGAAGGCTCCGCGCATCCAATCACCATGGCTACGGAAAAGAAACGCGAACTGGGGAATTCCGGGCTTACGGTCGCTCCGCTGGCGTTGGGAGGCAACGTCTTCGGATGGACCGCGGATGAAAAAACGTCTTTCCGGTTGTTGGACGCGTTCACGGCCGGCGGCGGCGATCTGATCGACACGGCGGACATCTACTCCGTGTGGGTCCCGGGTCACAAGGGCGGCGAATCCGAAACCGTTCTCGGCAAATGGCTGAAGCGGGGCGGGAACCGGGAGAAGGTCCTTATCGCCACGAAGGTCGGATTGGAGATGGGCCCGGGCAAGAAAGGGCTTTCGAAGCCGTATATCCTGCGCGCGGCGGAAGGATCGTTAAAGCGGCTGCAGACGGACTACATCGACCTGTACCAGGCCCACGAGGACGATCCGGAGACGCCGTTGGAGGAAACGCTGGAAGCCTTTGCGCAATTGACCAGGGAAGGAAAAGTACGGGCGATCGGAGCGTCGAATTACAACGCGGAACGGCTCTCCAAGGCCTTGCAGGTCAGCGGGCGGCACGGGCATCCCGCCTACCAGAGCCTTCAGCCTTCGTACAACCTCTACGATCGTGCCGAGTATGAACCTGCGCTCGAACCTCTCTGCCGGGAGAAGGGATTGGGCGTCATCCCCTACTTTCCGCTGGCCAGCGGATTCCTCACGGGCAAATACCGGTCGGAAAAGGACCTGGCGGGCCGCGCGCGAGGAGATATGGTCAAGAAATACCTGGATGACCGGGGGTTTCGGATTCTCGATGCGCTGGACCGGGTGGCCCGGCAATATCATTGCGCCCCGGCCACCGTAGCTCTCGCCTGGCTGATCGCTCGCCCCGGCATCACCGCCCCCATTGCGAGCGCGACGAGCCTGGACCAGTTGAACGAACTCATGAAGTCGCTGGAGCTCGAACTGGCCCCTTCCGCCATCGAACTGCTGGATCGGGCAAGCGGATAACGGCCGGATCGCGGGCGAGCGGAAAGGAGGCGACTCGGTAGAGTATCAGGGGGGTCTTTCGGCACAACCGGTGGCGATTCGCCACCAGTTTTCACAAAATACCCCCCCGACATTCATTCCATCCGTCGATGACACGGTTGATCCTATCGAAGGAGGAGGAAGCCAAAAACTTGAGGTCAAAAACTGTGACCTCAAAAAAACCTCATCGTTTTAAGGACATTCGGTGCCAATTGGCACAAGAATTGATGATCATTCCGGCATG
>JBAUKK010000269.1:0-12749 GCA_049577645.1 Candidatus Deferrimicrobiaceae bacterium | reverse complement strand
CGCGCGAGGGAGCCCTTCCGGTGCAACCGTGGCGTCGGAGGACCCGATGGTGGCGTCTTCCCTGCAAACCGTGTTTTCGGGGAAGCGGTTCCGCGTCTACGCCGGCACGGACGTAACCGGCATCGAGATCGGCGGAGCCTTGAAAAACGTGATGGCGATCGCTGCGGGGATGTCCGACGGACTCGGGTTCGGGCACAACGCAAGGGCCCTCCTGATCACCCGCGGCCTTGCCGAGGTCGCCCGCGTGGGATTGCGCCTTGGCGCGGACCCGCAGACGTTCTATGGCCTCTCCGGGCTGGGCGACCTCGTCCTCACCTGCACGGGCGACCTCTCCCGGAACCGGATGGTGGGAATGCGGGTCGGAAGAGGGGAGAGGATCGATGATATCCTCGCGAGCATGCAGATGGTCGCGGAAGGGGTGATGACCGCAAGCGCCGCGTTCGATCTCTCCCGGCGCACGGGGGTGGCGATGCCGATATCGGAGCAGGTGCATCTCATATTGCATGAGGGGAAGGACGTCAGGGGCGCAGTCACCGAACTCCTCGCGAGAGATTTGCGCAGGGAAAAGGATTGACGCATGGCGGAATACGATGGGCTGAAACAGGAGATCCGCGAGCTGCTTCGCGAACGAAATGCCGTGATGCTCGCGCATAACTACCAGCGGGACGAGATTCAGGAGATCGCCGACATCACGGGGGACTCCCTGGGCTTAAGCCAGGAGGCGGCGCGGTGCGAGGCGGAGGTGATCGTATTCTGCGGCGTGCACTTCATGGCGGAGAGCGCCGCCATCCTTTCGCCCGGCAAAACGGTGCTTCTGCCCCGGATGGACGCCGGCTGCCCGATGGCCGACATGATCACGGCCGACGACCTGCGCGCCTACCGGGCCGCCCATCCGGCGGCGGTGGTGGTCACCTACGTCAACTCGTCCGCGGAGGCCAAGGCCCTCTCCGACATCTGCTGCACCTCCGGGAATGCGGTCAACGTGGTTCGCTCGATCCCCGAAGACCGGGAGATCTACATGGTGCCGGACCGCAACCTCGCCCAATACGTGGAGAAGATGGCCGGCAGGCGGCTTACCTGGTTTGACGGCTTCTGCCCCACCCACGAGCGTCTCAAGATCGAGGCCGCAAGGCGTGCGAAAGAGGAGCACCCCGGGGCGCTTCTCGTCGTCCACCCGGAGTGTCCTCCCGAGGTGGTCGCCATGGCGGACGCCGTCCTGTCCACCTCGGGGATGTACGCGTACTGCCGTCGCTCGAGGGCGAGGGAGTTCATCATCGGGACCGAAATGGGAATTCTGTACCGCCTGCGGAAGGAGAACCCCGGGAAGGTCTTTCATCTCGCGTCCCGCGCCCTCATCTGCCCGAACATGAAGATCACAACGCTCGAGGACGTCCGCGACGCCCTTGTGAACCTCGCCCCCGTCGTAACGGTTCCTCCGGACATTCGCGGGAAGGCGCTGTTTGCTCTGGAAGCGATGCTCCGCGTTCCGCGCGACGTCTCCTGACGCACCGGGCGAGAGATGCTGCGTTCCGTTCCGACCCTGTCGTTCGAGCATATCGCGCGCGCCTTCGCGCAAGGAGCGGGTCCCGTCTGTGTACAGGCGATGAACGTTCCCCCCGGGGCGCGGTCATTCCTGATCGCGGCGCTCTCCCGCCGGTTGGGTCGCCCGATTCTCTTCCTTTCCCCGTCGGACGCCGGAGCGGAGGAGACGTTCCGGGAGATCTCCGCCTACCTGGGGCCGGATAGAGCCTTCCTGTTCCCTTCCGGAGAAGTCGCCCCGTACGAAACCCATTCCCCCTACCCGGTCGCCGTTCACCACCGGATGCGCGCCCTCTATCGCATGTTTCTTGCCCGCGGGGACGGCGCGAACGCCGGGGCCTCCGTCATCGTGTGCCCGGTGGAGGCGGCACTGGAGAAAACCCTTCCGCCGGACGTGTTCGCGGCGACGGTTTTCCGGATAGCGGGCGGCGAGGAGATCGACCGGGACGACTTTCTCCGTCGCCTCGCCGAGCTGGGGTACGCCCGGCTGCCCGCCACATCCGACCCGGGGGACTATTCCGTCCGCGGGGGGATCGTGGACGTGCACAGCCCCGCCCACTCGCGCCCCGCCCGGATCTCGCTGGACGGAGACCGGGTCGATTCGATTCGATGGTTCGATCCGGCGACCCAGCGTACGGCGGCCGAGGGCGGGGAGCTGACCGTCATTCCGTGCTCCCAGGTCATCACCCGCTCCGACTTCCTCCTCGCGGCAACGGACGCGGCTCCCGGGCCCAACTCCGATCTTCTCCGGCAGGGGATCCGGTACCACGGGGTCGATGCCATGGTCCCCCGTCTTTACGGCCGCGCCTCGTCGGTCTTCGATCATCTTGCGAAAGGAAGCATCGTCGTCGCCGAAGACTCCCCGGGGTGTCTCGCCAAGGCGAGGAACGGTTTCCACGAGGCGGAGGAGAACTTCTTTCTCGCGGGGGAGGAGGATAATCTCCCCTCCCCCGGCGAACTTTTCGTGCCCCCGGAGGAGCTGGCGCGCACCCTGGAAGGGATCCCCCTCCTATCGTTCGACTCCCTCGAGATCGCACCCTTCGGGCGGGAGGCTCCTGTCCGGGGAGAAATGGATGCGGAGGGGAACGAGGACATCCGCCGCCGCACCGCGTCCTCCCCCTCCGAGGGGCTTCTCCTCCCGCTGGTGACCGAGGCGAAGGAGTGGTGGAAGAGAGGAGCCCGGTTCGCGATCACGTCGCTCTCCCCCTCGCAGGTCGACAGGATGGAGGACCTTCTGTCCCGGTACCCCCTTCCGTTCGCCCGGGCCGATTCGTTCGGGGAATTCGTGACGGGAGGCGTGGGGGTGGCACTCTGCCGCGCCGACGTGACGAGGGGATTTCGGTTGCCGGAGCTGGGCGTGGCGGTGGTCACCGAGGCGGAGGTTTTCGGGGAAAAGACGCGTGCCCGGAAACGCCGGAAGGAAACCGCCGCGCCGCTTGAGGAGTTCTCGCTGCGGGAGCTGCGTGTGAACGACTTCGCGGTCCACGTCGACCACGGCATCGGAGTATACCGCGGGCTGATCCGCCGCGTTGCGGCGGGCGTGGAAGGAGACTTCCTCGTGCTGGAGTATGCCGGGGGGGACCGGCTCTTCGTTCCGGTCGAGAAGATGTCCCGGGTGCAGCGGTACATCGCTTCCGAAGAGGCCCATCCGCGTCTCGCCCGCCTCGGCGGCACCGCATGGCAGCGGGCCAAGAGAAAAGTCCGGGACTCCCTGCTGTCGATGGCGCAGGAACTGGTGGAACTGTACGCGAGGAGGCAGGTCGCCACTCGGCCTCCGAACTCGCTTCCGGATGCGGTCTACCGGGAGTTCGAGGCGGGCTTCACGCACGAGGAGACTCCAGACCAGCAGAGAGTAATCGAGGAAGTCCTTGCGGACCTGACGGCTTCGAGGCCGATGGACCGCCTCGTTTGCGGCGACGTGGGGTACGGGAAGACGGAGGTGGCGGTCCGGGCGGCGTTCAAGGTGGTGCTCGACGGGCAGCAGGCGGCGGTCCTCGTCCCCACGACCGTGCTCGCGGAGCAGCATTTCCGGACCTTCCGGGAGCGGCTGTGCGGGTATCCGGTCCGGATCGAGAGCATTTCGCGGTTCCGGTCCCGGAAGGAGCAGGCCGACGTGGCGCAAGACCTGGCCGCGGGAAAAGTGGACATCGTGATCGGCACCCACCGGCTGCTGCAGAAGGACATCTCCTTCCGGAACCTCGGGCTCGTGGTCATCGACGAGGAGCAGCGGTTCGGAGTCTCCCACAAGGAGAAGCTCAAAGCGATGCGCGCCTCGGTGGACGTTCTGACCCTCACGGCGACCCCCATACCCCGGACTCTCCACATGGCGATGTCGGGCCTTCGCGACATCAGCGTAATTGCGACCCCCCCCGAGGACCGGCTTTCAATCCGGACCTTCGTCCTTCCCTTCTCGGAAGAGGTCATCCGCGAGGCGGTGGACAGGGAGATCCGCCGCGGGGGGCAGGTGTTTTTCGTGCACAACCGCGTGGAGACCTTGCCGGCCATGGAGCGCTCCCTGCGGGAGATCCTCCCCCACGTCCGGATCCTTGTGGCCCACGGGCAGATGGACGAGGAGGAACTTGCGTTCGCCATGGACGATTTCGCCGGCCGGCGCGCCGACCTGTTGCTGTGCACCGCCATCATCGAGGCGGGACTGGACATCGCCAACGCGAACACGATCCTCGTCAGCCAGGCGCACCGGTTCGGGCTCGCCCAGCTCTACCAGCTCCGGGGGCGGGTGGGGCGCGACCGCCACCGCGCTTACGCCTACTTCCTCCTGCCCGAGGACGCGATGATGACGAAGGAGGCGACACAGCGGCTGGGGGTGATCGCCGAGCTCACGGAGCTCGGTTCGGGGTTCCGGATCGCCTCGCATGACCTGGAGATCCGCGGCGGAGGAAACCTGCTCGGAAAGGACCAGTCCGGCCACATCCACCAGGTCGGCTACGAGCTGTACACGCAGCTTCTGTCCGAGGCGGTGGCGGAAATCTCCGGCCGGGATGCCCGCGAGGAGGAGGAGCCCGAACTCGACCTCCGGATCCCTGCGTTCCTCCCGGACGACTTTATCCCGGAAGCGGGGACGAGGCTGGACTTCTACCGGAAGTTGGCCGCCTCGCGAACGGTCCTGGAGGCCGACGAGCTCGAGCTGGAGCTGCTGGACCGTTTCGGGCGGCTTCCCCTCCCCGCGGAGGCGCTGTGCGACCTGACGCGGCTGCGGGCGATCATGCGGGAGATGGGGGTGAAGGAGATGAAGCGGGGCAACGGAGCGCTCTTTCTTGCGCTTTCCGGCGGATCCGGGGTGGACCGGTCCCTGCTCGTCCGGCTGGTGGCGAAGGAAAGGAACACGTTCTCCTTCGCGCGCGGCGAGATGCTCTCCGTGCGCCTGTCCGGCGACTCTCCCCCGGAGGTGCTTGCGGCGGCCAAAAACCTGTTGAACCGGTTATCCCCGGGCGGTAGCATATAGTCTTCCTCGCCCAACAACCGGTCGATATTCCCGGAAGGAGAGTCGGCGGATGTGCAAGTTCGCAAGGGTATTCGTTTTCGTGGTCCTGTCGGTCCCGATCCTCTTCGCCTGCGGGAGCACGGAGAAGAAGGAGCAGGACGCCGTCCTGGCGGTGGTGGAAGGCGAGCGGATCACCGAATCGATGTTCCGGAAGGAGGCCGAGAACCTCCCGCCGTACGTTCGCCCGATCGTGGAAACCAAGGCGGGCCGGATGCAGTTTCTGGACAGCCTGATCACACGCGACCTCCTCATGCGGGAGGCGCTGCGCCGCGGCCTCGACAGGCGGGACGAAGTGCGCGCCCGTTTCGAGCAGGCAAGGAAGTCCATCCTCCTGGAAGCCCTTCTGCGGGAGACGGCGGAGAGTGCCCCCGGCTTGTCCGACGAGGTGCTCCGGAACCATTACGAGGAGAACAAGGCGCGCTTCAAGGAGGGCGAGCGGGTCCGGGTGCGCCACATCCTGTTCAAAAAAGAGGGACAGGCAGAAGAGATGGCTCGCAGGGCCAAAAAAGGGGAACCGTTCGATAGGTTGATGCAGGAGGCCGAAGCGGCCGACGGGAAGACGGCGGACCTCGGCCTGATCGAGCGGGGCGCATTCGACAAAAAATTCGAGGATGCCGCGTTCGGGGCGCCGGAGAATTCGATCGTGGGCCCCGTGAAAACGATATACGGATATCACATACTCCAGATTCTGGAGAAACGGCCTGCCGGCCTGCCGCCGTTTGAGGAAGTGAAGGAGAAAATCGCGGCCGAACTGCGCGAGGGGGCACAACGGGAGGCCTTCGAAAACCTTGTGAACACGCTGAAAAAACAGGCAAAGATACACATGGAGGGGACCCCTTCGGCTGGGGGGCAGTTCCCCGGTCCGCCACCGGGGGGAAAGGAGGTCCCTGCGGACGGGGGGATGGTCCCCCAAGGGGACCGCTGAACACGTCTGGCTGCATGACACACCCCCGGATTCGCGCGATCTGCCAATTGGCCGCTGCCTGGACCGTGGCGGTCTGCCTCCTTTCCTGCGCGAGAGGCCCGGAACCTCCTTCTGATTCGAATGTCGTCGTTGCGACGGTCAACGGCGCGCCGATCACGCTCAAGGCCCTGAAAACCGAGATCGCCAGGGTGCGCGGGGTTTCCCCTCCCGCCGCGGCGCGGAGCGGGACCCGGACCGAAGTGTCCCGCGCCCTCCGGCAGCTGGTCGAACAGGCCGTGGTGCTCGAGGAAGGGGAGCGGCTCGGAGTGGCGGTGAACCGGACGGAGGTCGAGGAAGAGGTACGGCGGTACCGCGCCGACTTCCCCCCGGGGGGGCTGGAAAAGGCGCTCCTCGAGGGGGGAATCGATGCGAAGGAGTGGCGGGAGGAGGTTCGCCGCTCCATCCTCTACCGGAGGGCCTCAGAGATGATCGCCCGACCGCTCGCCGAGGTGCCGGAACAGGAGGTGCAGGTGGCGTACCGGGATACGTACGGGAAAGCCAGGCGGCCGGAGAGGATCCAGGTCCGCCAGTTCCTCTTCGACTCCCCGGAGACGGCCGCCGGGGCGCGGGAGAAGCTGGCGCAGGGGACCTCCCCTGACGAGGTGGGGAAGCGGTTCTCCGCCGCGGAGGGGATGCCCCTCGATATCGAATTGGGGTTTCTCTCCCGCGAAGAACTTCCGGAGGAGGTCGCCCCCGAGCTGTTCGGGCTGCCGGCGGGCGGGGTGAGCCGGGTCATCCGGCGGGACAAGACGTTCAGCGTTTTCCTCGTGGTCCGGAAGTCGCCCAACGGCCCGTATTCCTACGCCGAGAAGGCGCCGGAGATTCGCAGGGAGCTGCTCGGGCAGCGCAGGGAGGAGGCGTTCCGCGCATGGCTCGATACGCAGATCGGCAATGCGCACATCTTGATCCAGGAGGATATCGTGACCGGGCTCATGGAGGGGCGAAAATGATCCCCGGAAGGTTTACGCCGGTCCTGGTTCTCCTGCTCCTTCTCGCTGCTTTTGCCCCGACGGCCGGCGCACGGATCGTCGACGGCGTCGTTGCGGTGGTGAACGACGAGCCGATCACCTTCTCCGAGTTCCGGGAATCGGTCGCGGAAGGCCTGAGCATACCGGAGGGAGACGCCGACATCTACCTTCGGGAAGAGAAGGATCGGGAACGGGTCCTGATGGGTCTTGAGGCGCTGATCGAGACGACCCTGGTCCACCAGGAGCTCGGGAAGATCGGCCAGCCCGTCTCCGATGCGGAGGTCGATCGCGCCACGGAGTCGGTCCGAAAGAGCAACAACATGTCGGAGTTCGCTTTCCAGGCGGCGCTCGAACAGGAAGGGATAAGCCTGGCGGCATACCGGAGGCGGATCCGGTGGCAGATGGAACGCGGCGCAATCGTCCGGGCGAAGAAACTGAAGGACGTCACTGTCACGGAGGAGGAAACGAGGGCGTATTTTCAGGAACAAGCGGAAAGGTTTCTGGTCGGCGCCGAAGTGCGGCTCGAGCTGCTCACCATTCCCTTCCCGGACGAGGGGGCGGGGACCGACAACGGCGTCCGAACGCGGATCGGCGCGCAGGAGGCGTCGGCGTATGTCCGATCCGGAATGACCTTCGCGGAGGCATCCGGCCTGCTCTCATCCGTCGTGCCCGGGGTAACCGTGGTCTCGGCCGATTTCGTGAAGACGGAGGATCTGCTCCCGGAAATCGGGAAGGAGATCGTCCGGCTGAGGTCGGGAGAGACGTCACCTCCCTTTTTCACCGAGGCGGGAGCCCACCTGGTCAAAGTGCTCGAGCGCCGCGGAGGGACACTACCGGATTTTTCCGACGTGAGGGCCTCGCTGAGAGAGGAAATGTTGGACCGGCGCAGCGAGAAGGCGTTCACCGACATCCTGGTCGAACTCAAGAAGGCCGCCACGATCGATATACACCTCTAGAAAGGACCGGAAGCGCAGGCCGGGCGACCGGGGCGGACTAGGGGGGACCATACGAAAAGGAGGGGACGGTGCTTCCGCGAAAACGGCAGGAACTCATGAACCTCTACGGGTGGCCGCACCGGATCATCCGGGAGCACGAGAACCGGCACCACCCGCAGACCGAAAGGATCCTCCGGAGCCGGGGCAAGTAGGGGCAGGCCGTTGGAGAAGAACGCACGGCCGAAAATCGCCGTCACGATGGGGGACCCGGCGGGGGTCGGCCCGGAGATCATCGTCCGTGCGCATCTGTCCCCGGAGATCTTCTCCGTTTGCCGCCCCGTGGTGTACGGGGACAAAAACGTCCTGCGGCGGGCGGTGGGCGTCCTGGGAAGGCGGACCGATGTGGTGGAAGCCGGGGAGCCCGGGCCGGGCAGGATCGTCGTTACGCCGATCTCGTGCCTTTCCTTGGACGATGTGCCGTTCGGCAGGCTCTCGGAGGCGGGGGCCCGCGCGATGGCGGACTACATCCGGGCGGCGGCCCGGGACGCGTGTGCGGGGCGAGCCGACGCGGTGGTCACCTGTCCGATCACGAAGGAGGGACTGAAAACGACCGGCGTACCTTTCCCGGGCCACACCGAGTTCCTGGCCGACCTGTGCGGCGGCCCGGAGGTCGCGATGATGCTTGCGGGGGCGCGCCTCCGGGTCGCGCTGGTCACCATCCATGTCGCCTTGCGGAAGGCCCTGGAACTTCTTTCTCCCCCGCTCATCGTACGTACCATCCGGATCACGCATGAATTCTTCCGGACGTACATGGGCACGGACGCTCCCCGGATCGCCGTGGCGGGGGTCAACCCGCATGCGGGCGAGGGAGGGATGTTCGGCGACGAGGAGGAAACGATGGTGGCGCCGGCGGTTTCCGCCTGCCGCAGGGAAGGAATCGACGCGACGGGCCCCTATTCCCCCGATACCGTGTTCTACCGGGCGTACCAGGGGGAGTTCGACGTGGTGGTGGCGATGACGCACGATCACGGTCTCATTCCCCTGAAGCTTGTCCACTTCGAGGACGGCGTCAACGTGACGATGGGCCTCCCCATCATCCGCACCTCGGTCGATCACGGGACCGCCTACGACATCGCGGGCAAGGGAATGGCCAGCCCCCGAAGCCTGCTGGCCGCCCTTCGCATGGCCGCGGGCATGGCCGCCGCGCGAAGGTAGCCGACGTGGCGCTTGACCGGATCCTCGTGCGCGGGGCGCGGGAACACAACCTGAAGAATATCGACGTGGAGATCCCCCGGGATCGTCTCGTCGTGATCACCGGGGTCTCGGGGTCGGGGAAGTCGTCGCTCGCCTTCGACACGATCTACGCGGAGGGGCAGCGCCGGTATGTCGAGTCCCTGTCCGCCTACGCGAGACAGTTCCTCGAGCAGATGGAAAAACCCGACGTCGACGCGATCGAGGGGCTCTCTCCCGCCATCTCCATCGAGCAGAAGTCGGTCAGCAAGAACCCGCGCTCGACGGTGGGAACCGTCACCGAGATCTACGACTACCTGCGGCTTCTCTACGCCTCGATCGGGGTCGTCTACTGCCCTTCCTGCGGGCGGGAAATCCGCCAGCAGACCGTATCCCAGATCGTCGACGCCGTGATGGGAATGGGCGCCGGGGAGAAGGTACAGGTTCTGGCCCCGATCGTCAGGGGCCGGAAGGGGGAGTACCGGAGAGAGCTCGTCAAGCTCGCCCGGGAAGGGTTTTCCCGGGTCCTAGTGGACGGCGAGTCCAGAAGCCTGGACGACGAGATCGTCCTCGACAAGAAGAGGAAGCACGACATCGAGGTGGTGGTCGACCGTGTGCGGGTCTCGGAGGGTGCGCGGGGAAGATTGTCCGAATCCGTGGCGCTCTCTCTCTCCCTGGCCGACGGGCTGGTGCGCATCGTCGACGGGGAGGGAAACGGCACCCTCTACAGCGAGAAGTTCGCCTGCCCCGACTGCAACGTGAGCTACCCGGAGGTCACGCCGCGGCTTTTCTCCTTCAACAGCCCCTACGGGGCCTGCCCGGAGTGCGACGGGTTGGGGACGACGATCTACTTCGATCCCGACCTGATCGTTCCCGACAAGGAGAAAAGCATACGGGAGGGTGCGATTGTCCCCTGGAGCAGGAGGACGACGGTCTTCTACTATCAGATGCTCGATGCGCTGTCAGCCCATTACGGGTTCTCCCTGAACGAGCCGTTCGGAAAACTGCCGGCCCGGATCCGGGAGGCGCTGCTTTCCGGGTCGGGAGGCGAGACGGTCCGTTTCTCGCTGGAGGAAGGGGAGCGTCGCTACTCCTTCTCCAAGCCGTTCGAGGGGGTGATCGGAAACCTGGAGCGGCGATTCCGGGAAACCGATTCGGAAGGCGTGCTGGAGGAGCTTGGCCGGTACATGAACAACCGCCCGTGCCGGGCGTGCGGGGGAGCGCGCCTCAAGAAGGAGTCGTTGTGCGTCACGGTGGGGGGGTTGGGGATGGACGGGATCACCCGGCTCTCCATCGGGGAATCCCTCGCTTTTTTCAAAGACCTGTCCCTCACGGAACGGGAGGAGCAGATCGCGGCGCGGATACGGAAAGAGATCCGGTCACGCCTTTCCTTCCTCGCGAACGTGGGGCTAGACTACCTCTCCCTCGACCGGGCCTCTTCCACTCTCTCGGGCGGGGAAGGGCAGCGGATCCGGCTGGCGACGCAGATCGGCTCGCAGCTCATGGGAGTCCTGTACATCCTCGACGAGCCGTCCATCGGGCTGCACCAGCGGGACAACCGCAGGCTGCTCGATACGCTGAAGCAGTTGCGCGACCAGGGCAACACGGTCCTCGTGGTCGAGCACGACGAGGAGACGATCCGTCAGGCGGACTACGTGATCGACATGGGCCCCGGTGCGGGCGAGCACGGCGGTCACGTCGTCACGGCGGGACCGCCGGGGATGATCCTGAAAAGCGACGTATCCCTCACCGCGCTCTACCTGTCGGGGAAGAAGGAGATTCCGGTTCCTGCGGCCCGGCGGCGGCCGAACGGGAATTTTCTCACCCTTGCGGGGTGCGCGGCGAACAACCTGAAGAACCTCGACGTCTCCTTCCCGCTCGGGATCATCACCTGCGTCACCGGCGTCTCCGGGTCGGGAAAATCGACGCTGGTCCTGGACACCCTCTACCGGGCGCTTGCGCAGAAGATCTACGGCTCCCGGGAACGGCCCGGCGCCTACGACTCTCTCGGGGGGCTTGCGCTCGTCGACAAGGTGATCAACATCGACCAGTCGCCGATCGGCCGGACCCCCCGGTCCAACCCGGCTACGTACTCCGGCGCCTTCACCCCGATCCGTGACCTTTTCGCGATGCTCCCGGAGAGCAAGGCGCGCGGCTACCGGCCCGGCCGGTACTCGTTCAACGTCAAGGGAGGCCGTTGCGAGGCGTGCGAAGGGGACGGCATCATCAAGATCGAGATGCACTTCATGCCGGACGTCTACGTTACGTGCGAGGTCTGCCGGGGAAAGCGGTACAACCGCGAGACCCTTGAGATTGCCTATAAGGGGAAGACGATTGCGGATGTGCTGGACATGACGGTCGACCAGGCCCTGCCCTTTCTCGAGAACATCCCGGCGATCCGGCAGAAACTCTCCACCCTCTCCCGGGTGGGGCTGGGCTACATCCGCCTCGGGCAGCCCGCCACGACCCTTTCCGGAGGCGAAGCGCAGCGGGTGAAGCTTGCCCGGGAACTCTCGAAGCGGGCGACGGGGAAGACCGTGTACCTCCTCGACGAGCCCACCACGGGGCTGCATTTCGACGATATCCGGAAACTGCTCTCGGTACTCCAGATGTTCGCGGCGTCGGGGAACACCGTGATCATCATCGAGCACAACCTGGACGTGATCAAGACGGCCGACTACCTCATCGACCTGGGACCGGAGGGGGGGGACCGGGGCGGCCATGTGGTCGCGTGCGGGACGCCCGAGGAGGTCGCGGGAAACCCGCGCTCCCACACAGGGCGGTTTCTGCGGAAGGTTCTGGGAAGAACGGAAGGGTGCCGCGCCCTCGCCTGAATGCGGCGACGCAAGCCATCGGGGACATTCCTATTTCGAGTTGTATGTTGAGGAGTGTCCCCGCTCGCTACCGCCTTCCCCGGCTCTTTACTGCCGGGAACGACTCCTCTTCGGCGCACAGCCTCCGGCGCTGTTCCTCGTCGAACAGGAACTCCACCTCTTTCCGCACGGCCTCGAGAATGGGGCGGGTCCGGTTCTTCCCCTTCATGCACCAGAGGTTCTTCATGTCGTCATCGACCGTCAGTTCCCCGCCGGAGACGACCAGGGGGAACATGATGCAGAACCTCGGCTTGATGATCCACTCGTGGAAGCCTGCCTCGACGGCGCCTTTTTGCAGTACGCAACCGTTCGCCGGGTGATAAAAGGAGCACGCTCCCGCGATGTCCTGCGTCTCCACGGCCAACCCGCTCGGGCAGTCCGGGTCCGCTTCCGTCTTGCCGAACCAGGTTTCCGGGTCCTTCGCCTCCGGTCGGAGGTAGGGAGTGAAGAGTCCCTGGTTCGCAATAATCGTCTCCTGCTCCTCGATGTCCACCCAGACGCCGAAACGGCAGCACCTGCTCCGGCACAGGTCGAGCCGGCAACTGTCGGGGAACTTCGCGGAGAATACGAGCGGGTCGATCTTCATGAAGGGTCCTCTTGTCTTGGCATTCTTATAATTATACTTGCTTTCTTCGTTCCGGTAGAAACACTTCTTTGCACGGCAATGATTTTATATTTTCGTTTTCTTGCAGGCTTTCCTGGGAACGTACACCGTTCCGGAGGGGAAGAGTCGACACC
>JBAUKK010000268.1:0-3057 GCA_049577645.1 Candidatus Deferrimicrobiaceae bacterium | reverse complement strand
GCGGAAAGGCGAGGGAAAAAAAGGAAGGGGACGTTCCTGAACTTTCCGGAACAGAACGGGGACGTTCCCCTGCTTTCCGAAATCCGGTTCCTGCAACTGTTCAACAACGCCCCCGTTTTGTCTCAGGAGCCGCCGGAGGCGGGCGCGCCGCCCGTCACAAGCGTCGCCTCGATCCGAAGCAGGGATTGCGACACGAACAGCGTGCGGGAAAACGTCTCGTATCCCGGCTTCCGCAGTTCCAGCCGGTGCGTGCCGCTTTCCACCTTCAGGTACCTTTCCTGTGTAAAGTCTGACGCCTTTCCCTGTGCGACCCCGTCGAGGATGACCTCCGCGTCCGGGGGATTCACGTCGAAGATCAGTCCTCCGACATTTCCCACACCGTATATCTGCGCTTTTGGATAGCAGCCGCCGGCCAGGGCAAGCCCTCCGCAGGCCAGGAGGCCAATCAACCAACAGGCGAACGAGATCTTGCGTCCCGCGCCGACGACCATGGCAGCCCTGCTCATCCGGCGCCTCCTATCTTGCCAGTTTCACGATATCGTTGACGGCGAATCCCTCGCCGCTCACCCGGCTGCAGACCGCCGCGTCCTCGCCGAAAAAGCCCGAGACGACGATCTCCCCCTTCTCTCTGCCCGGCTTTCGCCCTAGGGAGAGCTTCGTGTCGGGATCGATCACCTCTCGTCCCTCGCCGAAAACCCGAAGCCTGTCTCCGATGACCAACCCTGTCTTCTGCCCGGCGTTGATGGCGATCTCGGCCTCGTCGACGGCGGCGATTTTCCCGCTCCACGGGATCGCTTCCATACGCCGGATCAGGTTGTCGATGAACTGGGAGACGGCCGCCCGCAGGGCCTTCCCCTCCAAGGTCTCATCGTACCCCTTGGCTCCTCCGATCCCCAGAACCTGCGTCGAGCTCTCCTCGTGGACCCCCGTGCCGCTTTCGGCAAAGATGACCCGTCCGGTCGTGGCGTCCACGACCCGGACGTCGACGGTTGCCTCGGCCGTCTGCGTTTTACTCGCGCCGATCAGATAGGTGGCCGACTTCTGCTTGACCCCGAACTGCGAGACGGCCCCTGTGACGATCGCGTTGAGGCCCAGAACCTCCCCCGATTTCGCCCCCGTCCCTTCCTTGACGACGCCCGACATCCCGAGGTCCTGCTCGTCCAGGACCAGGTCCAGGTCGCCCCCGCGGGAAACGAGGATGAAGAGGTCGGATTTGGAAAGTTCGGTCATCAGGATGTCCTGGACCGCCCCCCCGAGGAGGCCCCGCCCGTATGCGCTTTTGTCCTGGAACTTTATGACCGCCACCCGCTTCTTCGGCGCCCGCGTCACGATGGGAGCCACGGGCTCAACCCTCGGCACCACGGCGGCCGGGGCCGAGGGCCGGTCCGAGGGGCCCGTCACGGGAGGTGTCGTGGCGCATCCGGCGAAGGACAAGGCGGCAACGTAGGCCAGAACGATCGCCATGCCGGTTCGCAAAGTCGAAAAGCCCATCGTTTTCATCTGGTGCCTCCCCCTTCTGTCGGAGTAACCGCTTCCCGTGTCGTGTTGTCCTGCGCCGGTGCGGGTTCGTACCCTTCAAGCAGTCCGCCCGGCAACTTTCCGGCGATATTCCTGGCAACCGATCGCCCGTACGGAGTCATCGGATTCAACAGCAGGTTCCCCAAGGCGTTGACGACGATCTCGGCCCCGATTTCCCTCCCCCCGTGCGGGACGAGCGCCTTTGATTGCGTGTCGCTGCCCTGCCACACCGGGGTACCGTCCCGGTCGTACAATTCGAAGGAGGCGGTGACAGTGACGTTGTTGTAGATCCCGGTGGTCGTCTTGTTCCATTCCCGGATTTCTCCGTAAAACACCCCATCCACGCCCAGGTTCCGGCATACCTCCCCGGGTGTGGTAGAGGCAAGCTGGCCCCCGTAGGTGATCCCCAAAGACTCCCGAAGCATCCGGTCGCTTTCCTCCGTCGGCACGACGTTCCACCCTTTCCGGGCGATGGCTCCGACGAACGCCGACCGGATGATCTCGGAAGCGTTGATGTCGTTGCTCCTGTTTTCCATCGGTGCCACGGCAACCCTCGGCCCGGTCGTGTCGGGCAGGGAGGGCTCCTCACGCACGGCGGCCCTTCGCCCCCCGCAACCGGTCAGGGACAGAATCAGAAGGGCGCACAGAAGGGCTTCTCCGGCTCGCACCTTCCCGACTTCCATCTGGATAAGACGATCGATGCCGGAAACTATTCACCGCCTCCGGCGCCCGGTCCCCTATGCTTTCCAGTGGATGCAGGAGACGGGGCAGGAGTCGATCGCCTCCTGGATCTCCGCCTCGCTTGCGCCGTTCGGATCGAACACCTCTGCCTTGTTCTCTTCGTCCGCCTGGAATACCGTCGGAACCATATCGACACAAACGTTGCAGGCCGTGCACTCTTCCTTGTCGACATAAGGAACTTTCGCCATGCCCTTCCTCCTGAAAACCGATTTGTGAAACCATATTATTATACTGAAAACGTTTCGCAGCTCCAGAAAAGGGAACGTGAACAGGAAAAACGAAATCCGGACCCCGTACGGGAAGTGACCGCACCCGGGAAGGGTGCGGCCGTTCTTGACGGAAAGGTCCCCGCGGGGATATCGTGATTTTCCTGCATACAGAATACGGACGGAGGAGACGAAAGATGCCGGAATTCCTTTACCAGGACCCTTTCCCGCAGGGAAAAGACGACACGAAGTACCGTTTGCTCACCAGCGATTACGTGTCCGTCTCCCGCTTCAACGGGAAAGAGGTCCTCGTGATCGACCCGGAGGGACTTGCCTTCCTGGCAAACCAGGCGTTTCGGGACGTATCCTTCCTGCTTCGCCCGGCGCACCTTGCTAAGGTGGCCGCCATCCTCACGGACCCGGAGGCTTCGCCCAACGACCGGGGCGTCGCAGTGGCCATGCTGCGCAATGCCGAGGTTTCCTCCCGCTTCGTGCTTCCCTTCTGCCAGGACACGGGAACCGCCACCATCGTCGGGAAAAAGGGGCAGCAGGTTTGGACGGGAACACGGGACGAGGAGCACCTCTCCCGGGG